>QHPN01000254.1 GCA_003219115.1 Verrucomicrobiota bacterium
AGGATGATCGGCGGCAATTTGGCGCGAGGTTTCGAAGGTCATTTGTTCCGATGACCAGAGATAGCATCGAAATTGCTCCTTAACGAGACCAAGATTCGGAAGCGCTTTGTGAAAAAGATTCTCGTTCTGCTGGCGATCGCCGGTGCCTGTTACGCTTACTGGTTTTTGCACCGGTCGATTACGTATGAGCCGGGGGTGCTAATCGGAGCGGACCCGACGCAGGTTAATCTGTCACATGACGAGGCAGCGTTCGATTTCGGCGATTTTCATCTCAAGCCGCTGGCGCGTTTCACGCTCGATGCGCGGCTACTGCACTCGAGAGTTTACCGATTCGATCCGGGAGCGCGCTTGGTGCCAATCGATCTGGCAGTAGGATGGGGGCCGATGTCCGATCAGCAGGTGCTGGATCGACTTCGCATCACCCAAAGCATGCGCTTCTTTTGGTACGAGTATCAAAATCCGCCACCGATCCCCAAAGACCAAATCATCAATCACGCCACCAACATTCACATCATTCCCTCGACCCCAGAGTTGGCCGCGAGCTGAAGCGACCGGCCCCCACATCGGAACGTGGCGCAGTTCTTTGAGTCGCAGTGATTCGGGCAACGGCGCCTGCGAGCTTCTTTATCTGGAAGAGATGGAGCTTCTCTCAGCCGATGCGGTCCTGAACAAATCGCGATTGGTGGGACGCTGACGTCGCTCCGGTGTAGAACATAGGCATGTTGTCTGTGTGCTGAGCTGGCTTTTAGCCTGCTCAAGCGGGACAGGCTCCAAGCCTAGTTGGCGCAAAGACTTGGAAGTCTATGTTCCGTGGCTGTGATCGTCAGGACAAGCTAACGTCGACACTATCGAAGGATGCCATCATATTATAAGATAGCGTGCGGCTGCATCGACCTTCGCGGCCTTGAAGAACCAAGGGAAAATCGCTCGCAGTAGTTAGAGAAAAACTCCTGTTCGTGTTCCGGTACCAGACCGAATTGCGCCGGCTCATAACGATGAAATCCGTGCAGATCGCGTGGCTGTTTGGCCAGAACTTCGCGCATCCGGTTTTCTGCTGGAGCGGAAAACGGCCAGCCGAAATATTCGTAAAGACGACGCACCGTGCCGATCGGATCGCGTCGAAGCTCAAGATACGAAAGATCAAGAACGCGTTCCGGTGGCAATCGATCACGCTGGAGAAGGAATTTGCTAAGCGTGCTGGACCAGTAGTGCATTGCTTCCCCGCCGATTTTCATTGGATCGACTGCATCGCTAAAGACGCGGCGCAAGATTGTAATCAAACTGGAGACAGAAGTGATCGCCTCGACCGGCGTGCGATGGGTTTGGACGAAGAGCGCATCCGGATAGGTCGAGAGCAACGTGGGCAAGGCAAACATGTGAGTGGGCGCTTTCAGGACCCAGCGGCGTCCGTTTTTCCGTTCCTGCAAATGCTGGAGAAAGCGCCGGTGACAGGCGTAAGCTGGTTGCAAGTCTTGCTGCAAAAACCATTCTCGATAGCCGGGCACATTGTACATGGTGTCGAATTGATCGCTCAGAAAAGTCGGGCTCATGAGGCTGACGCATTCCTGCGGCAAGCGCGCACCGACGGGATGGAGCTGGCGAAAATTCGGCGCCATCCACTCCAGACAAGCGAGGTTTTGCGAAGTGCGCCGAATGCGCTGGGGTTTCTCCGCATTCGTAGGCGGCGAAGGTTCCATCACTTCCCAGGTCAATGGCGCGCGATTCCCCGGATCTGTTGAAAGCAATGTGTGCAAAAAGGTTGTTCCGGTTCGAGGCAACCCCAGCACGAAGAGCGGGCAGCGAATTTCGTGTTGCGCTATTTCAGGATGCAGACGCAGATCGCGCTGCAGCAAGAGCCGGTTGCGCAAGATGCGGAGAACGTCAGATCGCAGGGCGATGTTTCCGATCACATTCAAGCGGGCGTCTCGCCAGCACGACTCCAGCAGCCGGGCAAGCGGTTCGCGAAAATCGCCGTCGCCGAAATCATCGAGGCCGGCGCGCCGTTGCGCTGTCTCGATCAGCTCGTCCGGGGTGAGACGCCGGCTAACCTTACCGTTAAACAGTGCGCCAAATTTATTGAGGGCGCGGATGGCGACCGGAGAGCGAAATCGATCGATACTGGCAGCAGATTGCATTGAGCGGGATTTTCCGGTTGAGCGATTGCAGAAGCAAGCGCAATGGCCGGCACAGGTCAATTGTCTGTCGGCGAAAAGCCGCTCGTGGGACGGAACATAGACTTCCAAGTTTGTGTGCGAAACAGGCTTTTAGCTTGTTTCGCTTCAGCCGGCTAAAAGCCCACTGGGTTGCACAGGCCAAATGCGAATATCTGATGACAACTGCATCTTGCGTGATCCCACCACCCGTTTCATCGTTTGTTCATGGAAACGCAAAAAGCGACATTTGGCGCTGGCTGTTTTTGGGGAGTCGAAGAAACCTTTCATAAGTTAAAGGGCGTGACCGATACGGCTGTCGGATATGCCGGCGGAACGAAAGAAAATCCGACCTACGAAGATGTTTGTAAGGACGAAACCGGACACGCCGAAGTCGTGCAGGTGGAATTTGATCCTGGCAAAATATCCTATCGCGAATTGCTCGACGTTTTCTGGGCCAATCACAACCCCACGACATTGAATCGGCAGGGACCTGACGTGGGCACCCAATATCGCTCCGTTATTTTTTATCATTCGCCCGAGCAAAAGGCCGCCGCCGAAGAATCAAAGGCCGCATTGGCGAAAAGTGGACGATTCAAGCGAGAGATCGTCACTCAGATCGAAACGGCCCCGAAATTCTTTCGGGCTGAAGAATATCACCAGCGTTACTTGGAAAAGCGCGGTCTATCGCATTGCGCGATTTGATCGCTGAATGTGAGAGGGGCCTTGGTGCCGCGACCTAACAAATATGATCGAGGCAGTGAGGCCCCTGCCACATTGGAACAGATCCCTCCCACGTTAGGAAACCGCGAGATCATTCGCACGAAAATATTCGCGGCCGAAGCCGCGAATTTCATTCTGACAAAAGCGCGCGAAGCGCTCGATACGCGTGGCGAATTCCGAGTTGCCCTTTCCGGCGGAAATACGCCGCGGGCGGTTTATTCGGAAATGGCGAAGGGTGAGCTACCCTGGGAAAAATTTCAGTTTAGCTTCGGCGACGAACGTTGTGTGCCGCCGGAAAATGAAAAGAGCAATTTCCGGATGGCGAATGAAGCGTTATTTCGGCCTGCGTCGGTGCCAGGGTCATCGATTCTTCGAATGCGCGGTGAGATCGACCCAGCGCAAGGGGCGGACGAGTATCAGGGGCGGCTCGACGCCTTGGCCGCGAAACGCGATGAAAAATTTTACCAGCACGATTTGATTTTGCTTGGACTGGGTGATGATGGACACACCGCTTCACTTTTTCCTGACACCGAGGCGCTGTTAGAATCCGAGCGGCGGGTCGCGGCCAATTACGTTCCAAAACTGGATTCGTGGCGGCTGACGTTCACCTTTCCGTTAATTTTTGCAGCGCGAGCGGTTTGTTTTCTTATCGGCGCAAACAAAGATCCGAAATTAATCGAGCGCGTGTTTTCCGGCGATGTTGCCCTTCCGGCCGCGCGCGTCGACCAGAATGCGAAACAGGTGACGTGGATTATCGAACAGGAATCGTGATCCAATTGTTCTAAAATCCGCATGATGCAGACGGTCATTGTCACTGGATCATCCGGCCTCATTGGTTCGGAAACCGCAAAACGTTTCGCGCAAGACGGGCTGCGTGTGGTTGGGATCGATAATGACATGCGCGCGCAATTTTTCGGGCCCGAGGCTTCCACCAAGGCCACGCGTGATGAGTTGGTAAAAAATCTGCGCGAATATGAACACCACGAAATCGATATTCGCGATCCCAACGCGATCAACACCCTCTTCGGCAAACATCGGGGCAAAATTCGCGCAGTCGTCCACACCGCAGCGCAGCCCTCACACGATTGGGCAGCACGCGAACCGCAAACGGATTTCACAGTTAACGCGAACGGCACCCTGAATTTGCTTGAGGCGGCACGGGAAAACTGCCCGGAATCGCCATTCATTTTCACATCGACGAACAAAGTCTATGGCGACACTCCCAATAGTCTGCCGCTGCGCGAACTGGAGACCCGCTGGGAAATCGAGTCCGGTCATAAATACGAACAGGGCATTCCGGAAACGATGAGCATCGATGCGACGAAACATTCGCTGTTCGGGGCTTCGAAGGTCGCCGCCGACGTCTTGGTTCAGGAATATGGCCGCTATTTTGGAATGCCGACCGCTTGTTTCCGAGGCGGTTGCCTGACCGGACCGGCCCACGCTGGGGCGGAGCTGCATGGTTTCCTTGCCTACCTGATGAAATGCTGTGTCATCGGCCGGCCGTATCGCGTTTTCGGTTACAAAGGCAAGCAAGTGCGCGATAACATTCACAGCTTCGACCTGGTGGAAACATTTGCCGCCTTTATCGACAAGCCGCGCGCGGGAGAAGTTTACAACATCGGTGGCAGCCGTTTTTGTAATTGTTCAGTGCTGGAAGCGATTTCGCTTTGTGAAGAAATCAGCGGTCGCAAACTCACCTGGCACTACGAGGAGACCAACCGCATCGGCGATCACATCTGGTGGATCAGTGACGTCCGGAAATTTCAATCGCATTATCCGCAATGGAAATTCCGTTACGGTTTGCGCGAAATCCTGGAGCAGATTTTCCGCGCTATGTCATAGCTGTTGTAGTGGTGGTTGTGTCAACCACCGAAGCTAATAAACAGTCGCTCGTCTCAACGAACCTTAGCGCTCTAGCGCTTCAACCCTTCGACGCTCAATACTGTTCGCCTTCGTCTTTTTCCGACGGGAAAACATGATCCTTGATGGCGTAGGCGTGCATCGCGACACCAATCCAGTAAAACACCGCCAGGCCGAGACCGAAGCCGGCGCTGGCGATGGCAGCCAGTCCCGAGAATCCCAGCACAATCAAGGTGCCGATGGCGAATAAAAGCCCAATGCCGCGGTAACCTTTGTAAACGTGGCCTAATCCCGGCACGATGCTGAGCAGCGCTGCCATCGCATCGCTCGCCGTGCCCTCCGCCGTTTCTTCGCGCTTCCAGCCGCATTGATCACAAGACTCCGAGCCTGCGGGCAGGCGCTGGCCGCAGTTTGGACACAGCATCGTGTCCTCCGTTTGAGTCGAAGGGGCGTCGGTGTATTCCATCGTCAAATAAGACTCACAAGAGATGCGGCAGCGTCAAGCAAACTCGCTTCCAAAATTTTCGCATCCTGGCAAAGTCATGGAGTGACTACCTTGCAAGAAATCGTCGAGTACTGCGATTCCTACCTGCGACTTAAGGAAATTCAGGATTACGAGAACGCGCTCAATGGCGTGCAGGTTGAGAACTCCGGAGCTGTAAAGAAAATCGCGGCGGCGGTGGATGTTTCCACCCGCACATTACAGGAAGCAGCAAAATGCGGCGCGAATCTGCTGGTTGTTCATCACGGGATGTTCTGGCCGGGACTGCGCCCGGTCACAAAAGCGCTCCGTCGACAAGTGAGGTTTGCCTTCGAAAACGACATTGCGATTTACAGTGTGCATCTTCCACTCGATCTGCATCCTGAGGTGGGAAACAATGTCCTGGTAATGCGTGCGCTTGGCTTTGAAAAATCTGAGCCGTTCTTTGAAGAAAAGGGATCATTACTGGGACGACGCGCATCGGTTGACATCGTGCTGGACGAATTAGTGAAGCGATTGGAAAAGGCCGTTGCCGGTTCCGTGAAAACCATTGCATTTGGTTCGAAAACCGTTCGGTGTCTTGGCGTCATCACCGGCGCAGCCGGCAGTGAGATCGAGCGGATCGCCGGGGAAGGAATTGATACGTTCATTACCGGCGAAGCGCCGCATTGGGCTGCAATCGCCGCCGCGGAAATGGGTCTCAATCTTTTGCTCGCCGGTCACTACGCCACCGAAACATTTGGCGTCAAAGCGCTCGCGGCGCATCTCGCCGGGAAATTCCAGCTTGATTGGCAATTCATCGATCTGCCAACCGGTCTTTAGGATTACTGCGCTCCGCCCCAAAACCTGCTCTTTACCACCAGGTCGCAACCTGCTATCAACCCCCGACAATGTTTCCCCGATTATTGCTGGCTCAGATTGCCCTGGCTGTTTTTCTTGCCGCAACCCAGGCAATTGCCGTTGAAGAGCAAACTCGAGGGTGGGGATCCGCCTGGACCGTTCCGCATTCGACCGAGGAAAGGGTTGCCCGTGAACGATCCGGCCGGTTGGACAAAGCGGTGAATGCCCAGGACTGGGCGACGGTAGCGAAAATTCTTGAGGAGCTCGAACGGACCAGCCCGAAATCGTGGGAATTGCAATCGATCGAAGCTTATGTCGCCACTCTTCGGAATCGTTATTCGGAAGCTGTCACCTATTATGATCGCGCGCTGGCATTAATCCCGAAATCAAATCGAACCGAACGTTCGAAATTGTATGTCGATCGCGCCACCGCCCGGGCGTTGAATGGTTCCTATCACGCTGCGCGAGTTGATTTGGAGGAGGCGATCGCGCTCGATAAAAATAATGTTCTCGCCCATAACAACTACGCGTGGCTGCTGGCCACTTGCCCGGACAGCAGTGTGCGCGACGGCCAACGTGCCGTGCAACATGCGCGCGGGGCCAGCGAGAGTCTCAAGCATGGCAGTCCAATAATTCTTGACACCCTGGCGGCGGCCGAGGCGGAAATCGGAGATTTTCGCTCGGCAGTGAAGGATGAAAAGCGCGCTCTCTCATTGGCGGAGGGTGATCGCAGCCTTTATAATCAGCATCTGCAGAGTTACATGAACGCCAGTCCGGTGCGCGAAGCGCCAGAACCGCCGAAGACTCCCGGACCATTAAAGAAATCCTAATCCGTTTGTGAAAATAAAGACTCCTCTAACGATTCTTATGCTAACAGGAGCAATAGTTCTCCTGAGCGGCCGCGCTTTGCTGGCGAAGGAGCGACGCGACCCTCTGCCCTCTCTGCCCGGCTATGTTGCAGTCCCAGTCCACTATAGTCACTGGAATAAAATGCTGATGGAAGCGGTTGTGAACGGACACCGGGCCCGGTTCGTTGTCGATACCGGCGCCGGTTATAGTATCCTTGACGCTGGCCGCGCCCACTCATTCGGCGTCTCGCCAGTCGGAGCCAATTCGCCCTACGGCGAATTCGCCAATCTAAATGGCGTCAGGTATCGCGTCGGCTTTCTCAACAGCTTGCGCGCGGGGGCAATGGATTTCGGCAGTGGACCGATGGCCTTGTTCCAGCCAGCCGACGCCGACGATGGGCTGAATTCACGCCTGAACGGCGAGAATGCCGACGGCATTATTGGCGCGGACATCCTGACGCGCTACAAAGCTGTCATCAACTGCTAT
>QHPN01000255.1 GCA_003219115.1 Verrucomicrobiota bacterium
GAATGAAAATGAGACCCAGGATCGCCATGGTGCGGGACTGTAAAAGCCGGATCAGCGTTGGCGGAGGCATAATCAGTAGTTCCCTAATGCGCTACGGGAGTCGATTCGGGAGTCGTTAGCGGGAGTGTTTGCAAAATGTTTTTCAGGCTGTCATCCACAATTACTTTTTTTTGTAAAGCCGGTAGAAGCGCCTGCATTTGTTCCAGATAAATACGGCGTCGGGTAACATCGGGTGCCTTGCGATACTCCGTCAGGAGCAGGGTAAACTTCTCCGCGTCGCCTTTTGCTTGGTTGACTCGATGAAAGGCGTAAGCTTCGGCCTGTTTCAGACGTTCCTTGGCCTGGCCAGCGGCATTCGGGACCGCATCATTATAAACCGCCCAAGCTTGGTTGATCGCGGTCTGTTTTTCCTGTTGTGCCTGGTTTACTTCGTTGAAAGCAGCCTGCACCACCGGCGGCGGCCGCACCGTGGCAAGTTGAACCTGTTGAATTTGAAGGCCAAGTTTGTAATCGGCGCAAAGTTCGGCAAGGCGCTTGAGCGAGCCTGTCTCAATGTCGTGCCGCCCGATAGTAAGCACTTCATCCACGGTACGATCGCCGATCACTTCGCGCATCACGCTTTCCGATAAGTCCCGCAAGGTTTGCTCCGGCTCGCGCACATCAAACAAATACATTTTCGGATCGGTAATTCGATATTGCACCACCCATGGCACGAGCGCGGTGTTCAGATCGCCGGTAATCATGGTTTCGGTGTCTTCCGCCTCACGATCGTGTTGATAGGGGTTGGTGGCGCCCGAGCTCGAAAAGCCGAATTCGAGTTTCAAAAGCCGTTGTGTGGGGACAACGAGGAGCTCGTCGACGTAGGGAATGACGTAGGTCAAACCCGGCTCCGCGATTCCAGCGAAGGCGCCGAAGCGAAGCTTGACGCCGACGGAGTTGGTTGGAATCGAACGAAAACCGAACAGGAGTGAGAAAAAAATAAGCGCTGTTCCGACGGCGCCGAGAATGCCAAGAATGAAGCGCAGCGGTTTGATGCCCAAACTGGGAGACGCGGGCCCGGAAGAGCGAACGATTTGCATGCCCGATTTCGACTATGGGACCGTCGAGCAGGCGCGGCAAGTTTTTCCCGGCTGTGCCCCCAACGTTTGAATGGATGTGGACCAATCGGAGAAAACGGCTTCTCGATTTCAATCTCAACGCTGCATCTAAGCGAAAGAAGAATCGCTAAAATGAGACAAGCGGGCACGACGGGGCTGACATTCTACCTACGCAAGAGGCGGCCGGTGGATCATATCGAGCGTCGGCATGTCCAATGCTGCAAAAAACAAAACAATGAACACCCCACCATTAAGCCAAAAAGGATTTACCCTCGTTGAAATCATGATCGTTGTTGCAATCATCGCATTGCTCGCGGCTATCGCTGTGCCTGGATTCTTGCGCGCGCGTAAGCGCTCCCAGGCTAGCCGTATCCTGACCGATCTACGGTTGATTGATTCAGCCCTTGACCAGTACGCGATCGAGAACAACAAAAAGAGTAACGCCCCGGTTGGGGTGGCGGATTGGACCGCCTACATCAAGAAAGGTTCGCCCCTTTACAATACCGGCAACAGCATCTTCGGCACGGCGTATGGCCCACAGACGGTAGATCAACTTCCACAAGTCCCTTCCAGTGATTACGGCGTATTGTCTGACGTGGCTGGAACAGGCTTCTGGTCGCCCTACGGACCTTAAGGAAAATCACATTTCATGCCGAGGCTTCGGCTACATCACGAGACGACACCAAGAGTCCTGGCCGTGAAAAAGTGAGGTGTCGTCGGTCCGGGCCGGACTGGCAATTTCAGCCGCGACGCTTACGCTACGGGGCGTCGAGCCTGGCACGGTCATGCTCGGCGGTGAGATCAAGGATTGGCCCAATCGGAACAATGCGGCTTGGATTAATTTCCTCATGCGTCATATAGTAATGACGTTTGATATGATCAAAGTTTACCGTTCCGGCAATGCCGTCGTGCTGATATAAGTCCGTGAGATAGCCCTGAAGGTGGTGGTAGTCGATGATACGGCGCAGACTACACTTGAAATGGATGTAGTAAACGATATCGAAACGAATAAGAGTGCAAAAAAGGCGCCAATCTGTTTCGACGATTCGATTTCCGAACAAATAACGACTCTTAGCCAGTCGTGCTTCTAGTTCGTCCAGAGCATCGAACAGTTGCCTGGACGCCCGTTCGTAGACGCGTTGTCGGATGGTAAAACCTGCCTTGTAAACGCCGTTGTTGACCTTGTCGTAAACGAAATCGCTGAGCTTCTCCTGCTCCGCGACAATGTCCTTTGGAAAAAGATCGACCTTCTGATTCTTTGCCAAACCGCGGAAGGCATCGTTGAACATCCGGCAGATATCGTCTTCGCAATTATTGACAATGCGTCGCGTTCCCTTGTCCCAGAGGACCGGGACCGTGACGCGACCATTGAAATTGGGATCGGTCAGCTCGTAGGCCTCGGCCAGAAAGTGAAAACCATTAATTGGATCAGTGGAGGCAAAGGAAGCGGTGAGGTTCGCGCCTTGTTCAAAACTCAGATCGGGATCGCGAAAAGCCCAGCCGCGTTCGTCGCGCACGGGATCGACTACCGTCATTCCGATGACCTCTTCAAGACCAAGAAGCTTCCGCGCAATCAGTGTGCGGCTCGCCCATGGGCAAGCCAGCGAGACATAAAGATGATAACGATTGGCTACGACGGGAAAAGGCGTTGAATCATCTTTCGAAATCCAATCACGGAACACATCTTCCTGCCGCTTGAATTCACCGGAAGCAGATTCCTCTTTTGGAAATTGCACCATCGGCACACTTAACGCGCAGACCGCGCAATGCCAACTCCCACTAAGTTAAGTCGAACGGCCCCGACCAACCAGAATTGGTAAATGAGGGCGAAACTAGCGTTGTGTTCAATCAAGCTGACATCGTGATGGGAATGAAAATCCGGACTAACAGGATTAGCAGGATGGCATTCAGAAAATCAGATAACCGCCGGCGGCTTCCACGCCGAAAATCGGCTGCCGAAACTGATAATTAAAGCCAGGTAGCCCGCCTAGCTCGGTTCCGCCGTTATCCAAGTCTCCCGAATCGCGCGATTCGAGCCCGCTCTTTACAAAGAGAATTTGATTGAAAGACCCTCCCAATGTCAGGTCATGATCGACGGGGCTGTATTTGTATCCGGCAAAAGCGCCGAGGTAGCCAGTCCAATTTGGGGATGCCGGGCTTTGGACAGTCAGGTTTGGATTTTTGTCGGAAAGAGCGCCGGCCGACGCCAGGCGGCAAACGGCCAGCAATACCGCGTTGTAATAGATATGTTTTTCATAATGAGTCTCTTGTCGATTCGCCGATTCAGCTCACTTCGTACCAACAGCGGCCTTCAGCCCGAACCCCCATGGGGGCATTCTTCGCTTGAAGGGCCGTCACAAATGCCAGGCCGTCTAGTACGGGACGAGAGCGCCTTTCGGTTTGACTGGCTTCGCGTTGTCTACGACCCACAGCTCCAGGCGGAGATACACTTTGCTCGAAACCGTCGGCGGGCGATACGTAGTTTTCGAAACGCAAATTGCGTAGTCGTCCTGCTTGTGATGCAGGCGCTGCGATTGCACTATGGTAGCTATGAAATTTAAGGACCCCCGCCGCGCATTGGCGTTTACCTTGCCCGAGGTTCTCATCGCCCTCTTTTTGCTCGGGTTGTTTCTCCCCTCTGTGTTTGCGGTTAACGGAGTCTGTCTTCGCCTGATCAACGCTACCAAAGAGTCGACGGCCGCGCTTCAGAGCGTGCATGACCGATGTGAGACTCTGCGCAACCTCGCCTTCACTGATCTAATCAGTGTCTCCCGGGTTCAAAGCATCGTGGCAACACCCGCAAATGCATCCGATTTTTGCAAGAACGCGACAGAGGTGGTCAAGATAAGCTCCTATCCGGTTGCAAACGGGGTTACTCAATTTACCCGGTCGCCGAACGGGTCCGTGACCAACGATTCAATCGCCACAGATCTTGGCAGCACACTTGTACAAGTCACCGTTTCAAGCTCATGGAACGCGACGTTTGGTGGGCGCGCGCGCTCTGAAGAAGCAACCACTCTCATCTCAAACGGAACAAAGAAATGACATTCAAATCCTTACAAAAAACCGCGGGCTTTACCCTCGCTGAAATGCTGGTTTCCGTTGGCGTTGCTTCAATTGTCCTGGCGGCAGCCGTCGCGTCTAGCGTATCCCTTCAAAAAAGTTTCAGCGCGGCCGATAACTACTTCGCCACACACATGCAACAAGTGCGCATTGTGGATTATCTAAGCCGTGACGTGAACCGCGGCCTCAGCGTCACCACGTCACTCGATCGGCAAACCGTCAGCATCAGTGTGCCGAATTATATCATTCAAGCGGGTGATTCGGAGGCGATGACAAATCCGTCACTTATTGGCACGCCGCGCACACCGACGGTTGCTTACACATCGGGCAGCTTGCAAATAAATTACGGAGCTTCCACAAGCACGGTGGTGTATTCCCTCAATAACAGTTCGATCCTGCGAACAGAAAATGGAGCTGTTACAACGATCGCTTCGAGCACCGACCAATTAATTCCGCAGACGACGGACGTCGAATTGGCAAATACCGAATATACGTCCACTGCAGTCACCTTCATGCCCACCTTCACCATGTCTGGAAGTCCGGCCGCGCGGACCGGCACCAGTCTTTACGGCACCGCCTATTTGCGGAATAAGCGCCGTGGCTAATCAACCAGGGGAACATAAAATGAGAATCAAACAGGGATCCGACAGTGGGAGTGCACTCATCTGCGTTTTAGGCACGATTTTAGTCCTTTCGCTTATCGCCGGTAACGTTCTTTTCAACTGTATCACCCGATATAATGCTGCGTCGGGTCAGGTTCGCGGCTGGAAAGAATCGCTCTACGCGGCAGAAGCGGGTGGCGACCTGGCATATGCCGAGATACGCAAAACCGTTTTTGATCCCACGCACGCGTTTAGCGGATGGACCAATTCCGGAGCGGTTTACAGCAATTCGCCAGCAACGTTTGGGCGCGACAATTTGACGACCAGCGCGACCGTGGACCCATTTTACTATGATTCCAGCGGCAATGCCTGGTACCGGATCCGCGCTAAAGGGGTCGCGCCTGTTTTGGGCTTAACGCGCGTTACCATGGACGACCGCGTCGACCCAGGTACGCGCGGCGATAGTCTGCTTCGCAAGATCGATTTCAAATACGATCATTTCATTGCTGCGTATGGCCCAAATGGAGACAATAGCGGCAAAGCCATTGTGTCCGTTTCGCGGCCGCAAATCGCGCGGCGGGTCGAGCTGATTGCCGCACCGGTGACGCCGTTCGAATCGCCCATAAAAGTGCTCACCTCTTTTTATGGGCCAGGCTCCGCCGCGTTGATCGACAGTTATAATTCGAAGAATGGGCCCTATTACTTCGGCGCCGATAATCCCTCCGACCCACATTACAGCGACTCGCACAGTGGCGACGTCTCAGTGGGCGGCGCAAGCTTTGATTTAGGTGGAGACATCTGGGGCAATGTCACGACCAACGGCGGGAACGTAACACCAAACACCAGGATTCACGGAACGATTGACAACAATGTGCCGTTCACGATTCCGCCCTATGTGATGCCTTCGAATCTGCCTCCGCCTTCGCCATCCCTTACCAAAATTACTGGCAATGTCACACTGACCCCATCAACAGCCGGAAGCTCCGGCAATCCGAACTTCTATCTTGTCTCTTCCTTTAGCGGCAAACTTACAATCGATCAGGTTGGAACGGCCGAGACTTATGTTGCAATTCATGTGACCGGCGACATCACTGGCAGCATCGACGTTAAACCCAATGTGCACGTCAAAATCTATTTCGACGGTAACGTTAGCGTAAAAGCTCAGGACATTGTTAATGAGAGTGGTCTAGCCGGAAACCTTCAATTCTATGGAATCAGTCCTACTGATCCAACGGCCACTCAGTCGATTGACATCGCTTCGCCGGGAAATTTTTCCGCGACATTCTACGCACCGAGCGCCGATTTTCACATAAATGGCAATCCCGACGTTACCGGTGCGATTGTTTGCAAGACATTCTACGAAAACGGCAATGCGAGCTGGCATTACGACCGTGCGCTAGCTGCGGAGGGCGAACGGATCGATTACCGGATCGTCAGCTACGTAGAGGACATGCGCTAAGCCCCACGTTTCCAGCTACCTGCGAATACGCCAAGGAGGAGAGCAACTGAAACATCCGCGAAGACCAAACGAACCGGCGGATTGAAGAAATGCGCAACGTTTGCGCCCCGTGCTCAGGGGCGAGCATCAGGTGAGATAAGATAGACCGACAAAGTCGGGCCTTCGTCGCCAATTTTCGCCCACGTCATTTTATATACTCCTCGGATTCAGCGTAATACGGTCTGCTTGTAAGAGAACGTGCATTGCAGGCCTACGTATTTTCCGCAACGCAGGTTACGTAGTTGCCCTCCTTGCCGCGGGAACGCGGAGCGCTCATTATAGAGAATATGAAATTTATACACCGCTTCCCCCAGGCGGCTATAACCTTAGCCGAGGTCTTCAATGTTACTAGGTAATCAGGGACCTGCTAAAGCCGGGTTTACACTTCCAGAGGTTGTCGTCGCAGCAACTCTGGTCGCAGTATTCTTCTTAGCCATTTTCGAAGTCAACGGCCTCTGCTTGCGCTTTATCTCGGCAAGCAAGGAGAACGTGGGCGCAACGGAAGCCGTTCACGATCGGCTGGAACAGCTGCGCAACGCAGACTTCGGCAGCCTCACTACCGTAAGCTCGATGAAAAGCCTGCTCGCTCAGCCGGCCAATCCGTCGCCGCTTGCGAAAAAGGCGATCGAAACCGTGACCGTTTCCAATTATCCTGGTAGCAGTCCCACCATCACTTACACGCGGGCAATTAACGGAACTGTTAGTTCGGTGCCGGCGACCGCGGATTTCTCAAACTCCATCCTCGTTCGGGTCGATGTAGCGAACCAGTGGCCA
>QHPN01000256.1 GCA_003219115.1 Verrucomicrobiota bacterium
AGATATTCGCCGACTAACGCGGCGTGCAATGCGGTCCCGCATCCAGTTAACACGACGCGTGAGACATCGCGCAATTCCGCTGCGGTCATGTTTAATCCGCCGAGTTTGGCGGTGCATTCTTCGGTGTTGAGCCGTCCGCGCATGGCATCGCGCACCGAGTTCGGCTGCTCAAAGATTTCCTTGAGCATGTAATGAGGAAAGTCCCCCTTGCTGACGTCTTCCGCCCCAAACTCAACCTTGCTGATTTGATAATTGCCGGCCTCGCCTGCGACCGAGCTAATTTCGAATTTATCGCGGGAGACCGCGACGATATCGAAATCGTTAAGATAAACCGCGTCCCGCGTGTAAGCGACGATCGCGCTCACGTCGCTGGCGAGAAAGTTTTCGTCTTTGCCAACACCGAGCACAAGGGGCGAACCGCGACGCGCGCCAATCATGAATTCCTTGATATCGGAATGAACGAGCGCGATGCCGTAAGTGCCTATCACTTGCTTTAGCGCGGCACGGGTGGCGTTAACGAGACGAGCTTTAGAATCGGCGCCGTCGAGTCGTTCATAAATGCTACCGATCAAATGCGCGAGCACTTCGGTGTCGGTGTCGGAGCTGAACTTGTGGCCGCTTTCCCGTTCGAGTTGTTCGCGGAGCGCGGCATAATTTTCAATCACACCGTTGTGCACCAGTGCGATTTTTCCGCTCTGGTCGAAATGTGGATGCGCGTTTTCGTCGGTGACCTTACCGTGGGTGGCCCAACGCGTGTGGCTGATGCCATAATGGCCGGAGGGCGGCTTCTCGGTCATCAATTTCGCGAGGTTCGCGATCCGTCCAGCGCATTTCCGTGTCTCGATTTGTTTGCCGTTTACGATGGCGACGCCTGCGGAATCGTAACCACGGTATTCAAGGCGGCGCAGACCATCGAGAAGAATGGGCGCTGCTTCTGCCTGCCCGACATATCCAACAATTCCACACATAATTTCAGGAGCCGGAATTATAGCATATTTTCAGCCCGTGGCGCTCTCCGGACTCGTAGACGCTGTCGCGCGTCGCGATGTCTCCCTCCTACTCAAAGCGCTGCGCACTTCGTAAACGTCCTACCTTGGGCGAGGTCCCTCGGTCCGAGCCGGACTGCGTTGTCTGCGCCGGCTCGGGATGACGCAGGCGTGCGTTAGTGGTTTTCCAGCGTAAAAATTTTGCGAGCAGCAAATCCCGTTTGTGGTCACATTAGCGCGATGCAAGCGCCTTCGCTTCCGCCGGGGACAACCCAGCGCACTCTCGCCATCATCATGGGCGGCGGCGCGGGCACCCGTTTGTTTCCCTTAACCAAGGACCGCGCCAAACCGGCGGTACCGCTTGGCGGAAAATATCGGTTGGTCGATATCCCGATCAGCAATTGTCTCAATTCCGGCCTGCGCTCGATCTACCTGCTCACGCAATTCAACACCATGTCGCTGCATCGCCACGTTCAGGCGGCCTATAAGTTCGACAATTTCTCACGCAGCTTCGTCGATATCCTCGCGGCCCAGCAAACGCCGGAAGGCTCGCAATGGTACCAAGGCACCGCCGACGCCGTTCGGCAAAACATGCGCTACTTCCTCGAGCGGCCCTACGAATTTTATCTGATTCTCAGTGGCGACCAGCTTTACCGGATGGATTTTCGCTCCCTTCTGCATCAGCACATTCGCTCGGGCGCGGAGATCACGCTCACGACCAAACCCGTGAAACGCGAGCAGGCTTCGGAGTTCGGAATCATGCTCAGCGGCGAAGACCGGCGGATCACCCGATTCGTCGAGAAACCGAAGGAGGCAAAAGTTCTTGATCAACTGAAAATGGATCGCGCTTTACTCGCGGGAATCGGCCACGGTGAGGATGAGGAATTATTTCAAGCCTCGATGGGCATTTACGTTTTCAATCGCAACGTGCTGATCGATTGTCTGAACAACGATCTGGCGGATTTCGGCAAGCATGTCATTCCGGCCGCAATTCAAACGCGGAATGTGGTCGCTTATATTTTCGACGGCTACTGGGAAGACATCGGAACGATCCGCGCTTTTTATGAAGCCAATCTCGATCTTACCGACCTCGTGCCGGCATACAGTTTCTTCGAATCCGAGGCCCCGATTTATACGCATCCGCGTTTTTTGCCCGGTAGCAAAATCAACGGCGCCACCTTGCGACAGGCAATTATTTCCGACGGCTGTATCATCTCCGATGGGCATATCGAGCGCAGCGTAATTGGCGTTCGCAGCATCATTCAAAGCGGCGCCACCATACGTAATAGCGTCGTGATGGGTGCCGATTACTACGAACTCTCGAGCGATCGTACGGCGGAGAAAATTCCGATCGGGATCGGACGCAATTGGATCATCGACAAAAATGCGCGGATCGCCGACGGCGTGGTCATCACGCCGGAAGGCAAGCCGGAGAATTTCGACGCCGAGAATTATTACATCCGTGATGGGATCGTGGTGATACCGAAGAACGCAACCATCCCGCCGGGGTTTTGGATTTGAGCAGATCTGGGCGCCGACAAAGCGGCGCCGGCCAGTTGCCTCGAATCCGTCCTTGGCGGGACACGCTTCGTCGTGTCCCTAACTTCAGCCTCAGCTAGCCATGGCAGAGACTGGCTGACAGGAGCACCGCTACCGGTGATCCGTCATCCCGGTGAACTGGCTTTGTTGCGTCTCCCACTTCTCCTGTTTGTTCCAGGGTATCTGAGATTCCTTCCTGGCATCGGGATCATCGACCAGCGCCACGTTTTTTTCCGTCGCGCAGCCAATAAAGGCCAGGCAACCCACGAGCAGCAGCAAAAAGGAAATCGTTTGTTTAGGAACTCGAGCCAGCATAAATGACAGTATCACCAGGTTGCACCTGAACGCCACGCGCCAGGCTGTTTCCGAGAATATCACCAATAGCGGTCGAAGGTTCAACCGACGAAATACGAATTTTTCCAATGATTGTGGTGTCGCGCAGCACCAGCATCTCGGCATTCGGCTCCAATCCCTGGCGGTCGCCGAGATTCAAGACCACAAAATTATACGCCTGATTCACCGCCAGCACGGTTCCACGAACCGAAGAGCGAAAGGTTGGCGCGCGACGCCCTTGCATCATAACCTCTGGTCCACGCATTTGTCCGCCGGTTCCCGGCTGCAATTTCTCGGTCAAGAACGTTTTCTCGTGCTCAGCATTCTCCAGTTGTTTGCGAGCGTCATCGAGCTGGGCTTGCAATTCAGCCACCGACGGCTCGCCGGGATTTGGGTTCGCCGGCGATTTGCTCATCTCTTCGATGTGTTTTTGCAACTCCGCGATCTGCACTTCGTTGGCCTGGACCTTAGCCTGCAAATCAGATTTCTCGGTCTGCGTCTTGACTAATTCCGCTTCCGCGCTGGCCACGCGGCCGTCATTTTCATTAAGCTTCGCTTTTCCCGCCGCAATCTTGGCTTCGCGGGCCTTAATATCGTTCTCCGCCGTCTGACGCGCGTGTTCGGCCGCTTCCTTCTGATTTTTAGCGAGCGCCATCTCGTTACGCAGGGATTTGGCTTTACTTCCATTCAGAACGCCAAAAACAACGGCAGCGAGGAGAAGAAATGCCGAAATAGCGATGAGCGGCTTGGAAGAATTCACGGGGTGCGGTTTCGCGGGAGTAACTTTTTACACGAAAACCGGCCTAATTAGCAACAGGAAATCACAGGTGACGGTTCCCAGCGCATGGCAACAAGCCCCAAGTGGTTGCACGCTGCCCAAGCCCAACCTATAGATCATCCGCATGGGTCAACAACACCGCGTCCGCGCCAAGCGCAAACGTCATAAGGCTTATCTCGACCGCAGAAAAGCCAAACTCAAAGCCATGCAGCGCGAGCCGGCGCGCGCTAAACCAAAGAAGGCCGCGGCAGCCACACCTCCACCGGCGGCAGCGGCAGAATAACCGTCCGGTGCGCGCTCGCTATCTGATCGTGGATGGTCACAGCGCGATTTTCGGTTGGCCGGAATTGCAACGTTTCCACGCCCGTCGCACCTCACTCGGACGCGACGCCCTGGTCAAAAAACTGCGCGATTACCAGGATTACACCGATATTCGCGTTGTCGTGGTCTTCGATGGCAAGGGAACCTCCGCCACGGAGCAAACCGAGCCGCACAGCGTCCAGGTTTTTTATTCGCGCGCCGGACAAACGGCCGACTCGATTATCGAGCGACTCGCGAGCAAGTACGCTGAGAAATTTGATCTGATTGTGGCGACTGGGGATTTGCTGGAACAGGAGACCGCGAGTGCGTTCGGGGCTGAATGTATTTCGATCGCGACCCTGCGAGCAATGCTTGACGAAGCAGTGCCGAATTAGGCTGCGCCAAGCAATTCTCTTTGCAGGCGCACGCGCCGCGCATTGTAGCGGGCTGTTGCCAGCACTCGCGCAAGCACACAATAAAGTTGTTCCGTGGGCAAATTCTTACTTACATAGCCGCTCGCACCGGCGCGCATTGCCGCGCGGACTTGCACCTCATTGCAACCTTTTTCAGTAAACACGACGATTGGCAGTCTGGAATCGATTGCGCGGACGGATGCGATCAGAGTAGTCGCGGTACCGTTTTGTGACTTGAGATCAACAACGACTACTTCGCAGCGATTTTGGCCAAGCCAATTGAGAGCCTTGTCTGCTTCGGGGGAAGCATTGCAAGGATGGCCTCTTTCGGAGAGATAAGCGGCGAGAAATTCGGAGACCTTGGGATCAGTATCGACGAGGAGGAATTCGGCGGCGAGATAATTGCCTTGCATTTCTATAAATTCAATAGTTACAATAGCAACTACCCTGCCAGCCTTCCCCAAGCACGAATAAAACAAGCCGCTTAGCATCAAATCTCTATCCGTGATGATCCAGGCAGAAAAATTCCTACATGCCAAACTGCGCTTTTGCCATCGCCTGCCCGCCTCAAGCCATCTCGCCCAAGCACCTCGAACGAACCAGTCCGGGCTTTCTTACTTCACCTTCGCTTCCAGCTTTTTCACACGCTCAAAAAATTCCCCCAGCCGCCGCACCCACGCCAAGTGCATCTTGGCGTCCCTCAGCGGTACCGACGGCGTCGCCCACCATACTCCGCCATTGAGATTCTTCGAGACACCTGTCTGCGCCCCGATCATCGTGCCGTCGGCGATCTCAACGTGCCCAATGATACCGGCCTGACCACCAATCATCACTCGCTTGCCGATTCGCACACTCCCAGCAATTC
The DNA here is from genome assembly GCA_003219115.1 of Verrucomicrobiota bacterium. GTDB lineage: Bacteria > Verrucomicrobiota > Verrucomicrobiia > Chthoniobacterales > UBA10450 > AV69. Next base: position 5,215 of record QHPN01000256.1, read on the forward strand.
CGGTCTGCGCAGCGATTACCGTGTCTTTGCCGATCACCACGTTATGCGCGACCTGCACCAGATTATCAATTTTTGCTCCGGCCTGGATCCACGTCCGGCCAAACCGCGCCCGATCGATCGTCGTGTTCGCACCGATTTCCACGTCGTCGTCAATTTGGACAATTCCGATTTGTGGAACTTTCTCCTGACCTTTTGCAGTCATTTCGAAACCGAATCCGTCTGCGCCGATGACCACCCCACTGTGCAGAATTACTCGAGCCCCAAGCTGGCACCGTTCCCTGACAACGACTCGCGGATAAATCATACAACCGTCGCCGATCGCGACGTCGTGTCCGATGTAGCTGCCGGCGCCGATGACCGCGCCTGAACCAATGCGCGCGCCGGCTTCGATCACGACCAACGGTTGAATGGAAATGCCATCACCCAATTTTGCCCGCGGATGAATGACCGCGCTCGGATGAATTCCCGGCGCGAATTTTATCGGCGGCGGCGCGAACTTGATGACGATCTGCTCGAATGCTTTCGCTGGATTTTGCACTCGAACAACGGCGCCGCCGATTTGTTCGGAGAAATCGGGCGGAACAATAACGGCGGCAGCGCGGGTCTTGCGCAGCTGTGGAAGGTAACGCGGATTGTTGAAAAACGAGATTTCGTTGACGGTGGCTTCGGCCAACGAAGCTGCACCGGTAATTTTTGTGTCGGGATCCCCCTCCAGCTTTCCGCCGGACAACTTCGCGATCTCTTCCAGAGTAAGCGTCACGACTCTCTTCTAAGTTGTAGAGCCGCTTGTGCCAAGCGCCTATCTGATTTTGGGGGATGCGCGCCGTCGCGTCCCAACCCAACACTTGGACAAGCGAACTTCGGCGCTCACAGAGCGCCGCTACAGAATGGCCTGTAGCCAGACGCTGTAGCGGCGGTCCATGACCGCCGTTCTAATTGTAGACTGCTATCGGTTACACCACGCTAGCCCGTCACAATCGCTCGCACTGCGAGGCTTTCCGCGTCACTACTTGCCGGTCCGTCCCGCTTAGGTATTCGAGGCGTCGAAAATGCTCTGAATGGATTTATCGAGCATAGCATTGAACTCAGCATCAGACTGCTGAGCCGTCAGCCCTTCAACCAGCGCGCGGGAAAAGCTGGCGACCACGCCATGATTTTTGCGCAGACGATTGTTTGCTTCTTCCCGCGAATACCCGCCGGAAAGCGCAACCACCCTCAAGACTTTGGGATGTTTGACCAACTCGGCGTAGAAGTCGTTCTGCTCCGGCAGCGTAAGCTTGAGCATGACGAACTGACCACCTGGCGATTCGTTCACCTTCTCGAGGATGGCTGCTTTGAGCAATTGCTCCGCTTTTCCTTTTTCCGGGCAGTGGATATCAATCTCCGGCTCGAGAATCGGCACGAGGTTCGCGGAGATAATCTGTCGAGCGATTTCGAACTGCTGGATCACGATGTCCTTGATCCCAGCTTCGTCGGCTTGTTTGATAACTGAGCGCATTTTGGTTCCGAAGATTCGCTTAGTCCTAGCTTTATCGAGGAGCGTTGCCAGCGACGGCATCGGCTTCATCAACTGAACGCCGTCTTTCTCGGCGGTAAGGCCTTGGTCCACTTTCAGAAACGGTACGACCCCCTTCACGTTCCAAAGATAGTCCGCGGTGGGCTGCCCTTCGATTTCCCTGTCCATTGTGTTCTCGAACAGGATGGCACCGATGATCCGCTTCCCGTTGAAGCCGGGACTAGTAATGATGCGGGTGCGCATCTGATGCACAATGGTAAACATCTCCTCCTCGCCGGACCAGGAATTCTCTTGAATTCCATAAAGACGCAGGGCTTTCGGCGTGCTGCCGCCGCTTTGATCCAGCGCCGCAATGAAACCGGGATCGATCTTAATTTTTTGCATTTGCTTTTCGTTAACGTCGATAGATCTCATGATGTCTCCTTCGATTCTCGGTGGTAATTAGTCTAACCAAGTCACTGGTGCCGGGCGCCGACATGAATTTGCTGTAGGCCACTTTGTAAAGTTGAGCCGTCCTTACCATCATGGCGTGAAGTTAAAACGAGAAAACGAAACCGAAAAGCAATTCTTCGGTAATGGAGCCAATCTCGAAGGCTTTCGAGTCGGGACGGTCTTTGGAAGATAGGCGTTTTGCCTGTCTCGGACGACGGGCACTTTGCGCGTCGATCGGCGCAATCGCGACAAGCTGAAAGCATGTCGGCCCGAGTCAGGCTGAAAGCCTAACTTCCATCTGCCGACACTCAGCTCAATCTTTCTCGAGAAAGTACAGATAAAGGATCGCCATCGCGTCGGTTTCCGCATCCGAGGTGTTATCGTATTCCGCGGAAAGCTCGTAGCGATGATCGCGTTGAATCGGAACGCCTTCGATCGACTTGAACTCTTCGACGTAGGCTACGCCGACTCGATCCGGCCAGTCCTGCGAATGCAGGCGAAAGATTTCCGTTCCTGTTGTCATATCCCGTAATTCCATTCCGCGCGCAAACGGGTGCACATGAATCGTGGCATAGTGAATGGTAGTGTCGAAAGGAAGATTCAACTGCGGCGTGATTTCCGTCGTATAAATGTGGTGACCGGGCGGAACGACCCAATGATTCATCAGACCTTGGCCAGGTTTGGCCGATGGCGCCTCTGTCACACTGACCTTGGTCAACTCGCCACATCCAGCTCCCATGTGCATTCCGGGTTTCGACATACAGGCCGCCGGTCCCTTCGCCGACACGCCGTTGGGCTGAAGAACGTATAGCGCACGACGAAACAACGCTTTCGTCGGCGCGCCTGGTTGATCGCCCGCGATGCTGTGCACGATGGTCCGCATCTGAACATTTACGACGTGATCCCGTTCGTTCAGGTTTAACGACATCGTCACGTAATCGAGAGGCGCATCGGCCGGGATAGGAACGCCGAAGCCTTGCGGAAGATCGATGGAAAGTCGGCCTGGAACGAGGGTGAAAAGTCGCCAGTCGAGGTGCGTCTTCCCGCCCATCTCTTGATTGTATTTAGCAGGGCTGCCGCTGCGTTCAGCGAAAGTGAGATTGGAGTGACAGAAAAACTCCTGCGAGGTTGGCTTTTGCCCGGCCGCATCGAGGACCTCCGTTTCGAGACCCGTTACCCACTGCACCCGAGATTTTTCCGCCATGCCGAGGTGGATTCCCCCCTGTATCGACCAGGGTCCCTCCATGGAGCGGTAAATTTTGTCCAATCGATAAGGATCGGACATGAGCGTCAAAACTGCTTTCTCCTGCGGGTCCTGCCGAGTCAGTGAATAGACCGCAGGCACGACGAGCGCGCCCGCGAGGGCAAGAAGACCGAGCGACCGGATCATGGCTTCCTTTTGGGAGCAAACAATATGCCGATCATCGCGCCGTAGCACAGGCATCTTGTCCGCCACCGGACGGACTCGCCGTGGCGAGCCTGTGGGGCCAACGGGCATCCCGGCCGCTTGATCAAACCGATGCTCGACCGCTGGATACCACTCGAAAAAGAAAGAGCGACATAAGATCCAGGCTTCTTTCCATTTTAGCGTCTTGGCGTGTTTGGCGGATGGTAAACGGAATGCGAGTCGCGATTCTTACACTGTTGGCAATGATCGCATTCGCGAGCAACTCGTTGCTCTGCCGGTTGGCGCTGAAACGAACCACGATCGACCCGGCAACATTTACTTTCGTCCGCATCTTGTCTGGCGCGATTGCGCTCTGGCTCATTGTTATTACACGCAAAGCCAGCCGGCTTCCTGCGGGAAGCTGGAGTTCAGCTCTGGCGCTGCTCGTTTACGCCGCAGCTTTCTCCTTCGCCTATGTCACTCTTTCTGCCGGAACCGGCGCATTACTTCTTTTTGGCGCGGTCCAGGCGACAATGGTCCTCTGGGGATTGCGTAATGGCGAACGATTGGACACGCGACAATGGTTTGGCCTGACGATCGCGTTGGCCGGACTGGTTGCGCTGGTATTTCCCGGGCTATCTGCTCCACCAATTGGCGGAGCCCTATTAATGATAGGCGCCGGCATGGCGTGGGGGATCTATTCGCTGCGTGGCAAAGGCGCAGGAGATCCTCTATGCGTTACCGCAGGTAATTTCCGGCGCGCCGTTGTCTTCGCTAGCCTACTGAGCCTGTCGCTGCTGCCATCGCTGAAGCTTGATTGCGCTGGCGCCGCTTATGCGATCCTGTCGGGCGCGATTGCTTCTGGAGTTGGCTACGTGATTTGGTATAGCGCCCTGCCGGGGTTGAAAGCAACCGGTGCCGCCACTGTGCAATTAAGCGTGCCGGTGCTGGCAGCCGTCGGCGGCATATTGTTTTTGAACGAATCGCTTACCTTGCGCCTTCTGCTCGCTTCGATTGCCGTTCTTGGGGGCATTACCCTGGTGGTGGTGGAAAAACGCACAGCGAGCAGCTCAATCTGAACTCAGAGCAAGTTAACGTTTGGGTGCTTCAGATGGACCATCCAAATATTAATTTAAAACGAGCACCCTGATTCAGGCTAACGAGAATTGGGAATGGGACCAGTTGCGCCGGAGCCCCTCAAGTGGACCATTCGACCGCGTGGATGTGCACTGGCTGGTCGAACCCTTTGAGCGAGACTTCGCCGAGGGGGCGGAACATTAAACCCTTCCCGATACATAGGTCCGCTACCACGCTCGACACTACGATTTGTTCCGGCTCGGCGTGCGAACAAAGCCGCGCCGCCAATTGCACGGTTGATCCAAAAATATCGCTCGCCCGCAGCTCCCCCGATTCGCACTTTGAGTTGATGGTTGTTTTGCTCGCGCGTGCGCTGCGCCAATTCGCGTTGAATCTGAGCAGCACAACGAACGGCCGCTGCCGCCGAAACAAAGGATGCCATGATGCCATCGCCGGTATGCTTCACTTCGCGTCCCTTCAGCGCCGCCAGAGCATCCCGCACGACGGCGTCGTGGATCCGCAGAAGCTCCATCACCACCTCGTCACCCAGTTTTTGTGTGAGCGAGGTTGACTCGACGATGTCGGTAAATAACACGGTTCGAATTCCTGGGTCATGCACATCGGCTCTACCACTCGGCATCACCACCGCACCGGCTTCGTTTGCTTGGCTCTCGCCGAGAAACAAATCAGCCACGTCAGGCTCAACTTGAATAATTTTTTCCGCGACCATGCCATGTGCTTCGCGATGGACCTGCATAGCCGCTTCGGCACTTGGTGCTTCGCAAAGACAAAAGATTTTACCGGCGCTCTCATTGACCCAGTACTTGTGGTAATGAACGCCGTACTTGCCCTCCACTTTGACATCATGCGCGTGAGCCTTAGCGACATCATCTGCAGTAACGCCTCCCGGAATTTCATGAACGTCGATGTATGTTGGCATAGAATAAATTGAAACGGCGGCAATTTATCCTGAGGTAAGCTGAGACTCAACGTCGATCTTGGCCGGGCGACTCAATGTTTGATAAACCACGCAGTAACGCTCAGTTAAGCGAATCAGCGTAGCAACCTGCTCTGCGGTCGCGTCCGTGTCGAGGTCGAATCGCAGCCGAATTCGCTCGAAACCGACCGGCACATCTTTCGATACCCCGAGTGTACCCCGAAAATCGAGGTCGCCTTCGGCACGAACTTTTGCGTCCCGGAGCTGAATTCCCAAAGCCGTTGCTACTGCATTCAATGTTACGCCGGCGCAACCGACCAATGCTTCCAGTAACATATCGCCCGAGCAAGCGCTTGACCCGTCGCCGCCCGTCGCAGGGTGAAGCCCGGCTGTGACCAGTGCTTTGCCCCTTTCTATCTTGCAGGTGAACCCTTCACCTAACCGTCCTTCAGCTCGTAGTGTAACAAGCGCGGTCTCGGGTTCCCGGCGGTATTTCTCTTTCAGCGGCGCTTGCAGGGATCTTAGCGTCTCGGCGTTCATGCATTAACGATAGGACCCAAACGACCTATATGTCCTATGATCTTCCTTTGCCCGGTCTAATATTCTGGTTTACCCGAAAAAGATTTCCCGGGTCGTACTTATTCTTAATCTCAACCAATCGCTTGTAGTTATCACCGTAGGTCGCCTTCACCCGCTCTTCGCCCTCGTCCATCATAAAGTTTACGTAAGCGCCACCGGCCGAGTGCGGATGAAGCGCGTCCCAATAGCTTTTCGTCCAGGAAATCGTCTTTTCGTTGTTAGCCGGATCGGGATCAACGCCAACCATGACCTGCGCCCAGGTCGCATCGCGGTAATTCCACGCGGTTTCGTGTTTGCCAACCCGAGCCGCGGCTCCGTTGATCGGGTAAAGATGCATGGTGGAATGCATCGAAGGCAACGCCTCCGCAAACTTAATATGCTTCGCAATCGCTTCGTCGCTGAGTTCCCTCACAAAATCGGCCCGCCAGTACCACTGCAACCCGGGCGGGTACAGACCATCGAACATGCCTTGCAAAGCTGGCTGCGGCAGCGGGCCGACTAAATCCAGCGCGGCCTTCTTAAAAGCACGAATAGGCCTGAAGGTTTCTTCACCTTGCGGCAGACCGCCAGTCCAGGTCCAGACGATGCCACACATCTTTTTCAGGTGAAGATGTTCCGGAAACGGAGGTGCCGGCGGAACCGTCATGAACGCAAACCAACCATTTAAATCCTCGGGCGCCGATTTGATGAGATCGCGGTACCATTTCATCACTTCACTAGCCTCGCTTAGCTGGTACAAAATCGGCCCGGCATAAACGGTATCGATCGGATGCAGCTTAAAGGTAAACGACGTTACTACTCCAAAATTTCCGCCCCCGCCGCGAATAGCCCAGAACAAATCAGGATTTTCGTCCGCGTTCGCTTTGACAAAGCTTCCATTAGCCAGAACAAGATCAGTCGAGACCAGGTTGTCGATTGTCAGACCGCACTTCCGAGTTAGATGTCCGATTCCGCCGCCGAGAGTTAATCCACCCACACCGGTCGTCGAAATAATTCCGCTGGGAGTAGCCAAACCAAAAGCATGCGTCGCATGATCGACGTCGCCCCAGATGCACCCGCCACCCGCGGTCACCGTACGAGCCGTCGGGTCAACGCGCGTGTATTTTATGAGCCCGAGATCGATTACCAATCCGTCATCACAAATTCCCAGGCCGCCGCCGTTGTGTCCGCCGCTCCGGACAGCAAGCAGAAGTTCATGCTCCCTGGCAAAGTTTACTGAATGGATGACATCGGCCACATCCGCACAACGCGCGATCAGACGCGGTTTCTTGTCGATCATCGCGTTGTAAACTTTGCGAGCATCGTCGTAGTTTGCGTCGTGTGGCTCGATGACAGGGCCTCGCAAATTCGCTTTTAGTTCGGCAATGGATTTCGCTTCAAGCATCTTGCTCATAGAAGGATCAATAAAGAGTCGACACTGGCGCTGTTCAACTAAAGGAGACGTCAAAAATTGGAGAAAAGTTCGCCGGGTCGTTTTTCATTCAAAAAACGAGGGCCCATTTGCACGTTCAACAAGCCCGGGTGGATCGGCTGCTCCGCCGCATGATGCCGGGTAATTTGCGGCGAAGCCATCTTATTTTGGCATCGAGGTCCGAGCCGGACTGGCGCGACTGGCCCGATCTACCGCAGCGCGGGCAAGCTTAATCGCCGTTAGCCGTCGCCGGCAACGCAATGCTCACGGCTGTCCCGCTGTCGCTCGTATCGATGTCAACCCGTCCGTTGTGGTCGAAAACCGTGCGTTTGACAATCGGCAAGCCTAAGCCCATACCGCGCGCTTTCGTCGTACAAAAAGGCGAGAAAACTTTGTCGCGCATTTCAGGCGCGATGCCGCGGCCATTATCCTGCACGGTCACGAGCACGGCGCTGTCGCGGTCACCCTTACGGATTGGCTTGGCCGATAGCGTGATCTTTGGTTTCTTCTGCTCGGTCACCGCTTCGGCCGCGTTCGCGACCAGGTGCGCGACCGCCTCGGCGAGTGCGCTTTCATCGCCGAGCACCTTTGGCAGGTTCGATGGCAGTTCTGTCTCCACCGCGACGCCGCCGTTGACGCGAAACTTGCTGCGCGCAAGCTCGAGGCCGCGCTTCACCGGAGTGCGAATATCCAGCGGTCGCATTTTTAACTCCGCCGGATGCGCGAAGGCGTTGATCTGACTGACGATTTTATCGAGCCGATCGATTTCCTGAACGACAATCTGGTTGAAATTCTTGCGGAAATCGGGGTCATCGAAACGTTCGGGTAAAAGTTGCGCAAAAGTCTTGATCGCGACCAGCGGGTTGCGAATTTCATGCGACATACTGGCAGCCAGATCGGTCCAAAAAGCGGCACGATCGACGAGATCCTGCTTTTGTCGCAAATCTTCCTCGGCCGTCAGATCATGAATGACGGCGACGGCACCGAGTGGAGTGTTTTGGTCGACCAGGCGGCGGGTCTCAACGGAAACCGAGCGGCGCGTCTTCGAATCGATCCATTGTCGAGGGGGCGGATTTGTCCTGGCATCGAGAGTTTCGCGCAACATAGTTGAGAGCTTCTGTACAACCACCTCAGCCGGGCGGTTGAGCACATCGGAAGTTTTCACTCCCAAAATCGATTCCGCTGGCGGATTAAACCAGCGAATAGTTCCGTCCTCATCGATGGCCACAATGCCGGGCGGGATCGACTTCACCAGCGTTTCCGCCAGGGTCTTTTGCAACGTACCTTCTTCGTAAAGGAGGGCGT
>QHPN01000257.1 GCA_003219115.1 Verrucomicrobiota bacterium
AACTGTAGACGACACTGTCCACGGTAAAAGCCAGGCCTAACGGGTTAGATTGAACGGTCACCTGCACGCTAGGGCTGGGTGTCGGCGTCGGAGTCGGCGTTGGTGTCGGCGTGCTGGTAGGAGTCGGAGTCGGTGTCCCTGTGGGCGTTGGCGTTGCAGTCGGAGTGGGCGTTGGTGTCGCTGTAGGCGTCGGAGTGGGCGTATCGCTGGGCGTGGGCGTCGATGTTGCACTTGGAGTTGCGCTCGGGCTCGGGCTGGTAGTCGGTGTTGGGGTTGGGATTGCCGTTGCCGTGGTTGCAGGTGTTGGGGTCGGTGTTGCTGTCGGCGTCGGTGTAGGAGTTGCGCTGGGCGTATCGCTAGGGGTCGGAGTTGGAGTGGGCGTATCACTCGGACTAGGACTTGGAGAGGGCGTATCGCTAGGCGTCGCCGTCGGTGTAGGAGTTGGAGTTTCGGTTGGAGTCGGAGTCGGAGTCGGAGTGGGCGTATCACTCGGACTAGGACTTGGAGTGGGCGTATCGCTAGGCGTCGGTGTTGCAGTTGGAGTTGCGGTGGGGCTCGGGCTGGGAGTCGATGCAGCCTCTTTTATCACCTGCACGTCCATGTATTGATCTGGATCGCTGCCGCCAATCGCCAGCGGCGTAATTGTGATTCCGTGCGGGGCGTCATTTAGCGTTTGGCCAACCTGTAATGCCGAGTCCGATATGTTGCTGTTCGGCGTGTTGCAGTCAATCAGGTTGCTGAAGTTTGCTGCTTGGTCGTAACCGAGGATGATATATGCGCCAGTCATCTCTGGTGTCTTGTTCGCCCATGCCCTTCGTATCCCAATCCAGATGTTGCTGCCGTCGCCCCGCTGCACTTTGATCGCCATTAAGCCGGTCGCCAGTGGATGATCGAACCTGAAGATGCGGAACTGGTAGACGCCTGGAGCGGATACGACCGCGACTTGCGAATCGTCTATCCATCCCCATTGCCATTTGCGCCACTCGCTGAAGTCCGCGTTTTTCGAACTGTATGCGGCTGACCCACCCATGACATCGAAGGTGTCCTGGTATTCAACCGATGTCCCGTTCGAACTAACGGGATCGCCGTCTGTCACCTGCCACAAGTTGGCGTGGCGCGCCCCGAAGGTGTGGCCGATTTCGTGGTTAATGATGCCCGCTCCCTGCGGTGTAGTTGTCCAGAAAAATTTCGTTCCGTAGCTACCGTAATCGCCCGATATTTTCTGGCCTGTTACTTTCGGAATCGTCGCGTAACAAACGCCAACTCTGTCCCAATTCCCGCCTGTCTGGTCAACCGCGTAATCTGCCGCCGCCGCTGCAATCGCGTCGTCCATCAATGCCGTGAGACAATCGCTGATGGTTGCACGCGTGACGTAGTAAGCTGACGACTGCGGCAAGGTGTAAACCTGTGATGTTACCGTTGTCGTCAGTGTCACTCTGCCGAATGACGATTTTTGGTAGAACTGCGCTACCGTCGCCATGTATGATTCGATTGCTGACTGCGTTGTCGTTTCTGCGGCGTCCGGGAACTGCACCCTGATGATCAGCACCTGCTTCGGGCCAATGGCGTGTCCCTCCGGTGGATTCGGATTTGCGGCGTAGGGCCCAGTCGAGGGTTGCATCACCGCAAAAGCGACTGCTGTCGAACAAATCGCCATCGCCAACAGTGCAAACGCCCCATCAGTGCTGTTGGCGATTCGTTTCATCTTTCTTCCCTTCCTTGTCCCGGCTCGTTAGCTGTAACTGCCAAAATCTGGAATCACGCAGGTGCAACTTGGATCAATTTCGGAGGCAAAAGGCGGCGTCAGATCGTGTCCAGGGCTCTGAAAGCTCGTGAAATTACCCTGACACTACAGTCGGGTAATCGCATCGACGCAGAGACTGGTTCCAATACTGCCGCCGGCTTCTGCCGCCGCGAGCCAATCGCAGGCGATTCAGTTAGTCGCGAAACGCTGCGGGAAGAGCTCAACATCAGACCAGATCATACCTGCCATGTCCCGGATGTATGTCGGGCATTAACCCTGATGTTTGTCGGCCGAACCCCTTACAAAACTCAGTTTTGTAAGGCCAAAGCCTTACAGGATTCAGTTCAGTTCAAAAGTACTGCTCGACGTTGTCTCTCGCAGGGAGGATCTCGCACGCGCAACAAGCTGCGCGCCGGTGGTGAGCCCAAGCTTAATTTTGATGCGCGAACGATACGTTTCAATGGTCTTCACGCTCAAGTGCAAGGCGCGAGCTATCTCTCCAGTACTGCGGCCATTTCCAATGAACTCAAAAATTTCAAGTTCTCGGTCACTCAGCCCCTCTAGTTCCGCCCCGATGACGCGGGGCCGTCGGCAAAAAAAATGCCGCAATGCCTCGCCGGTAACTTGCTCGCTGAGGTAGATCCCGCCCCGGAGCACCACATGGATAGCGCGGATGACCTCTTCAGTCCTTTCACGCTTCGTTACGAAACCGTTAGCACCGGCGCGAACAGCCCGTTCTGCATAAAGCGATTCGTCGTACATGGAAAACACCAACACTCGAAGCTGGGGATATCGCAGATGTAAATCCTTAATAAAATCCAGACCATGGGCTCCTTTGAGCGCGAGACCCGTCACTACAAGGTGCGGTTGTTTGGCTTCAACCAGTTCAAAGGCACGCGATGGATTGTCTACCTCCCCGCATAGCTCCAACTCACCTTCGCCGCCGATCATTTGCGACAGTCGTTCCCGTACAACTGGCTGATCGTCGACGATCAAAACCCGGATTTTCGTGCAGTCTTCCGGCGTTTTGAAATGTGTCATTTGCACCATTGCGTTTGGCTCTAGCAGCAAATATTTACACGCATCGAATCAAAACGGCATGGGGATGTCCACGACAAAATCGCTAGACGTCACTGCTCCTACGATATGAGCGGGCGCCTGAGAACCAACGGCTGTGTTTTTCGCTCCCTAGCCAAGACTGAACAAGGCCGACTCGCCTTCAGATGGAGTATGGGAGTTATGGAATACTGGAAACGCTTCAGGAACTACTACTTCATTACTCCGCTAGTCCATTGCGTCCCTAATTCAGCATCACTTCCGCTCCATTTGTGCCGAGAAGCGGTCCTCAAAATGCCGCATTTGTCGGCAGCGCCAAGGTCGCGATGCCGAAGTCACCAAGTCCGGCGGCCTTCACCGCGGATTAGGCAAGACTGCGCAGATCTAATTCTCTAATTTTTTTCTACTTCAGCGTCACTTCCCGCATCGTCTTAGTGCCGAGAATTTCGCGAACATCCAGACGCTTCACTGCCAACTGGCGTTGTGCGTCCTCGCCGCCCATAACCTTGCTCATAATCGGGTCAGTCTTTTCGCGTAAACCGTCGAATGCCGCCATGTTTTTGTATTCGACCATCAACAAAATATTGAAATCATTGCGATCAGCTGAGTCGCCGAGCAACACCTTGTAATCCATGATGATGCCCTGTTTCTTTTGTTCTTCCATCACGCCTTTGAAGGTTTGCGCGATGCTCTTCAGGTAATCATCGCCCAGTCCGGGCTTGGTCTTTACCATGGTAATGTCCCACACCGCACCTTCGTTGTAAGGCGCGCTGCTTGAGCCAGCGCTCATGCCTTGTGCGCCGGAATAACCGGCGATGACGCAGAATGCGGTGATTAAAATAACAATGTTGAGTTTCATATGTTCCTTTCGGTTTGTTGGTTGTTCGCGGGACCACCTTCGGGAGACGAGATGGCGATGTCAGCAATTGTGGAGCCGGACCGTGAAGGAAGGCGAGGAAAATTTCCTTTGGCTCGGTTGGACGAGATGCGGCAGCATTCTTTCTGGGAAGCGCACGCGTCCTCGCGTGCTGTGGTCGGCGCCCTCGCCGATCGCTTCCTAAATCCAAGACAAAATGTTTGCGCGGGGGCGCACAAACCAGCACGCGAGGCGCATGCGCTCCCCAGATCCGAGTTGCCAGGCGGAATCGCTGTTCAGCTCGTATCTTCCAATTCGTCGAGCAGTTGCTTTTTCAAATGCCGCCGCGCGGATTTTTTAATGGCGCGTCGTTCCGCCGCGACGGCTTCCTTTTCGGCCCGTCGTTGCTTCCGGGTGCGAGTATCAACGTGTCTCGGCAAATGCGAAATCTTTGGCCGACGCGCTCCGACCTTTCGTTCATTCGGTTTCGCGAACGGATTCATCTTGTTAAGAATAACACTGGCACACGATGTCCCCTACTGTAGCCGGCACCGATGATGCCGGAATTGCCATGTGCGACCGGGATCACCGATCCCGGCTACCACAGAAGGCCGGAAGGAAAGACGCTTGTGGATACGAACACTTGGATCGATTGATTTTGTTATGAAAACAAGGTTCTCGTTTTGGATTCTTTTCGCGCTGGCAATAGCGGCGCTGACTCAGACGCGTGCGCAATCGCCCGAACCCACGACTGCCGCCGGCGATACTCCTATTTTCAAAAATTTATCCGACATTAAATGGGACAAGATTCTTCCCGATCTCGGCCAAAGCTCTCCGGAAATCTGTTTTCTGCGTGTCGACCCGAAAACCCACGCAACCAGTTTGCTGATCCGTACATCCAAAGCGATCCATGTGCGCAAGCATTGGCATACCGCCAATGAATCGCACACCATAATTTCGGGTAAAGCGGTGCTGTCATGCGAAGGCAAGCGCGTGGAACTGAGTCCGGGCGGATTCAACTACATGCCGGCGAAGATGGTCCATGAAGCATGGCTACCAGCAAATTCCCTGACCTACATCACCGTTGACGGTGCATGGGACATCAATTGGGTCGAAGGTCCCCCGACCGCTGCCGACTTGACCAAATAGAAACGAACCAGACAGGATTAACAGGATTGCCTCAAGAATCCGATCCTGCATAATCCTGTCTCCTTCCCGGCTGCTTGCGGTTACTTAACGCGCGGGGTATACGAAAGGCATGTCCGAACACAAAGTTACTTTACGCTGGGAACGCGGCGGCGTTGATTTTGTTTACCCAAAGTATCCGCGCGATCACACCTGGAGCTTCGATGGCGGCAGTAAGGTGACAGCGACCGCCGCCCCCGTTTATCTGGGGAATCCGGCGAACGTCGATCCGGAGGAAGCTTTCGTCGCTTCGCTCTCCAGTTGTCACATGCTGACCTTTCTCGCGATCGCCTGTAAGCAAAAATTTGTCCTCGATGATTACACCGACGAAGCCGTCGGTCACATGGAGAAGAACGCGGAAGGCAGGCTCGCCGTCACGCGAGTTGAATTGCATCCGAAGATTACGTGGTCGGGAGAGAAAAAGCCGACGGCGGAAGAACTCGATAAGATGCATCACGGCGCGCACGATCAGTGTTTCATTGCTAACTCGGTGAAAACCGAGGTAACGGTGGTACAGTAGTTTCACCGTGGATTAGCCGCCTTCGCGAGGGCTACGGCGCGGTACCCGCTGATATCGCGGATAACGGAAATAGATGTCCGCTAAACACTACGGGTCCGTTACATGTTGAAGCGTTGAAGCGGGCCGAAGGTTAAGCCCTCGAAGTACGCAGCTGACCGTCAGTTCAAAGCGTAAACTTCCACCAGCCCGTTGCCGGTCGTATTGTTCTTGCCGCGCAGAATCGCAGTATAATTGGCCGGCGCAAGCGTTGCACTGATGGCGGATTCCTTGTCATTCGGCGGTGCCAGGCCAGTAGATTCGATTTCTGTCTGTTGAGTGTCTTTCCAATTGTCGTTAGAGGAAAGCAGATTGCCATTAACATCCCGAAGCTCGAGGGTGGGATCAGCCAGAACGGTGGGAACGCCAAAATGGCTCAGGGTTGGGCCAAGTCCGCGGACGATCACGTTTTCATTATCTACTCCCTGGACGATCAATCCCGCAATCATGATGTTGTTGCCGGTCTGGACAAAGCTACGGGTAGAGATATTGGCAAAGCTTGATGCACTGGTATTGTCGTCCAGGTTGTACGCTTCCACCAGGGCGTTGCCGGTGCCATTGTTTACCCCGCGGGCGATCGCGGTATAACTTGCTGGCGAGAGAGAGGTCAGAATGGCCGATTCCAGCGCGTTGGGTGGGGCCTTGCCGGTATCCATAATGGCTTGCTTGTTTGAGGCATCGCCCCAATTATCGTTAGATGTAATAAGGTTGCCGCTGCTGTCGTAAAGCTCGAGAGTAGGATTGGCCAGTGCATTGGGAACGTTGAAAGGGCTTTGTCCCAAAGTAGGGCCAAGCACGCGCAGCAGCACCGATTTGCTGCCGCCACCATTGATGATGAACCCAACGATAACGGCATTTTGTCCGGTCTGGACGAAGGCTCGCGTCGAAATATTGCCCAGGTAGACTGGGATGGTCCCGCCAAACTCAAAGGCGCCAATGTCGGGAGCGTCAGGCCGAATATAACCACGCTGATCATGCGCCGGTGCGTTAAAATTCGCTGCGTTGATCGCGGGACTCCCGAACATGAGCGCATGCGTTTGCGTCGGACCGCCATTGTTTTGCAGCGGACCCAGGAGCGGGTCCTGACCCTCGATGTTTCCGCCCTGCGGTCCGCTAATGAAAAAGTTCGTGGTGGTGCTGATCAGATTGAACGCGAGTTCACCCGTCACGGTACCGTTTGTAAAGCCGTCGTCGGGCGTGTCCAGCGTGATCCCATTGCCACGCGCGTTGTTCGCGATCAACGAATTCTGCGCAAAGAATTGTTTCGTGCTGGTGGCATTGGTATAGATGTAGAGCCCTCCCCCTATGCCATCCCCCGCGCGAGGGAAACCCAGTTGCACACGATTGCGTGCGACCGTCGTGTTGAGCAGTTGGGCCTGACCGCTATAGATAAAAATGCCAGCCCCTGCTGCGGTCGGTATGGGCGTGGCTGTGGGCGACGGCGAAGGCGTAGGCGAGGGGGCGCCAAAGACAGAGTTGCTGCTAATGGTGCTGTTTACCACCGTCAGGAGGGACATAGGTTGGATGAACCCATCGTAATAGATCCCGCCGCCCCACCGTGCCGAGTTGCCGC
>QHPN01000258.1 GCA_003219115.1 Verrucomicrobiota bacterium
GCGTACGCCCTCGCGTTCCAGCTTATCCGTTGGCCGCCGCTGATAGGAAAACGGGTCGAATGAAATTGTCGATCGTGGACCTCGGATTTCGGATTTTCCTGTGGTGGCAGCCGTGTCAGCTGCAGAGTCCCTCGGGATTGCGGGCGACACGCCCGCCGCTACAGAATCAATCAGCGCTTTCGCCACCGGAATCTCATGGATGCTATCTTCAGTTAACGAGACGCGAATCGTATCGCCAATTCCATCGGCGAGTAGCGACCCTATCCCGATCGCACTCTTGATTCGCGCGTCTTCGCCCTCGCCGGCTTCGGTCACGCCGAGATGGATCGGATAACTCCAGGTAGGGGCGATTGACCTCAATCGCCCGGGCGGTTCGGGTGAACCGCCTCTACCTTTGCGCGCGTCTTCGGCGTCCAGCTGATTCAAGCGCGCAACCAGCAACCGATAAGCCGCGATCATCACTTTTGGATTGCTCGACTTCATCGAAAAGATGAAGGCGTGATAATCAAGATCGCGGGCGATCCGGGCGAACTCGAGCGCGCTCTCCACCATCCCGAGGGGCGTGTCGCCGTAGCGATTCATGATTCGATCGGAGAGAGAACCGTGGTTGGTCCCGATCCGCATGGCAATGCCGCGTTCCTTGCACAGCTCAACCAGTGGCGTAAAACGTTGTCGAATTCTCGTTAGTTCCGCCGCATATTGCTCATCGGTATACTCGATGATTTTGAACTTTTTCGAGTCGGCGTAATTACCGGGGTTGATCCGGACCTTGTCGACCCATTTCGCCGCCTCCATCGCGGCTTCCGGCTTGAAATGAATATCGGCCACGATCGGAACGTCGCAGCCGCGCTCGCGCAATCCGCGCACGATGTGTTGCAGGTTGGCCGCGTCTTTCACCGTCGGCGCCGTGATCCGCACGATCTCGCATCCCGCCTTCGCCAACTCGATCGTTTGCGCGATCGACGCTTCCGTATCCATGGTGTCGCAGGTAATCATCGACTGCACCCGGATGGGATTGTCGCCCCCGACGCCAACATTCCCGACGCGCACCTCACGTGAGATTCGTCGTTGATAGGAAAATGGATCAGCGCAGTAGTTCATTATTTGGGTTCGACCTGCACAGCGGTTCCGTAACAAAGCACTTCGGTGACGCCTTGCATGATCTCGGTTGCATCGTAGCGCAAACCGATGATGGCATTCGCACCCAGTTGCTGGGCATGCTGCAGGCAAAGCTCAAGCGCGTGTTGCCGCGTTTTCTCACACAAATCAGTCAGGATCGTGATGTTGCCGCCGACCAAAGTCTGCAGGCCGGCGCCAATCGTTCCGAGAATTGAGCGCGATCGCACGATAATGCCGCGCACGACCCCAAAATTTTTCACAATCCGGTAACCATCAAGTTCAAACGCCGTCGTCGTCATTGCTGGGTTCATCCCCGCAATTTAGGCACGGTTCAGCCCCGCTGCATCGAAGCTTTAATGCGCGGAACTCGAGGTGCGCTTGGGCGCGAATTTGGGGCCTGCCCGGCCAAACAGATCCTGCACGTCGAAAAAGGCGATGTAAACCATGAATAAAATGATCACGGCGGCGCAGGCGGTTTGCACGATTTCGAGCGCGCGCGCATTTACCGGACGACGGCGCAATGCCTCAACAATCGCAAGAGTGATGTGACCGCCATCAAGGACTGGCATTGGGATCAAATTCAAGAGCGCGAGATTCACATTCAGAACAACGCTGAACCAGAATGCCATTAACCACCCGTCGCGGTTTTCGAACATCAAATAATAAACGCGCAACATCATCACCGGACCACTCATATGCTGCAGTTTTACGTCGGACTTGGGCGACGCGATTGCGCCGAAAGTATTAACGACCGCCAGCGTAGCCGCGCGGACTTGTTCCAACGGTGTTGGATGAGTGCGGGTTAATTTCCCATAGGTATCGAGCACAATCCCGTAGTTGTCATCCCAGGCTATGCCGATGCGCGGATACTGTTCTTCCTGCGGAATTTCGGGAGTGACCTCCAAATCGAAATCTTTCCCGTCTCTGACAACGGAGAACCGCACTGGCTGGCCGCCGTGATGTCTGATGTATTCCGAGGCTGCCGCGGTGCTTTTCATCGGAATGCCATCGATCGCACGAACAACGTCTTTTTCCTGCAAGCCCGCTCGCAAGGCCGGACCATCTTTCGACACGCTTCCAATTACCAGTGGACCGGGCTCAAAAGGCAATGTCAGGTCTGCTCGGTTGCGTTTCACATTCAGGTTGATCGGCTGGTTCTCGCGCAGGAAATCATCAATCCCGTTGATGTGATAAAGCCGTTTTCCATTGATCCCAACGATCAAGTCGTTTGCTCGCAATCCAGCCATGGCCGCAGGGCTTCCGGGTTGCACGCGCGCTACTAACGGAGCTTCAGCCGGAAAAATCTCGATTTGGCGCAGCCCTTTCCGCATCCACGCACGCGTCGGAGGGATTTTGGGTTTTGCTTCGACCGTGATCAAGCGCATCTGGCCGTCCGCCTCTCGCTGGACCGTGATCGGAATGGTTTCGCCTTCGCTGCGAACAATGCGCCAGCTGATCGAATCTTGGCTCATCCCGCCAAAACGCGTGACTCGATCTCCATCAACGGAGATGATTTTGTCGCCCGTCTTTAGTCCGGCTTGTGCGGCGGGCGAGTCAGGCACGACGTAGCCAATAATAGTGGTTGCCTCCGATTCACTGACCGGTCGCCCGACAACCCAAATGAAGATGGCAAAAACCACCGCCAGCAAAAAACTGAAGAGCGGCCCGGCAAAGGCGACGATGATTTTGTCGAGCGCCGAAATCTTCGGCAATTGCGCGCGATCGACGTCGGCCTTGCCTTCGATGATGTCCATCGGTGCCAATTGCGGCAGTGCCACGAAGCCGCCGAAGGGAAGCGAGCCGAGGGAGTACTGCACACCGTTAATCGTCTTTTTCCAGAGCGGTTTGCCGAACCAGATGCCAAATTTCTCAATGTAAAGGCCGCGCCAGCGTGCCGCCAGGAAGTGACCGATCTCGTGTACGACAATGAGCAGATTAAAAAGTGCGAGAACCTCCAGGCTGATGAGGATGACACGCGCGATGTGGAGAATCATTGCTGGTAGATGATATTAGTTACTTGTTCGGCACGGCCCTTTAACGCTTCAACCCTTTAACGATTTAACGTGCCTCACTGCCTCTGCGCGCGCCCATTGGTCAGCCTGCAATATCTCATCGAGTCCGGGGTGCGCAATGGACTCATGAGCGTTCATCACTCGCTCAACCGTCTGCCAGATCTGGGGGAACCTCATGCCTTTTTCGAGAAAAGATGAGACCGCAACTTCATTGGCCGCGTTCAAAACAGCCGGAAGCGTGCCGCCGGTTTCGCCTGCCCGCCGCGCCAGGTTGAGAGCAGGGAAGTCCGTATACCGTGGCTGCGCAAATTTTAGTTCGCCCAGTTTCCCGAAATCGAGTGGTGGCAGCGAGTTCGGTACCCGGTCTGGCCAGGTGATGGCGTATTGAATCGGGAAACACATGTTGGAGTAGGACAGCTGTGCCAGCACCGAGCCGTCCGCGAATTCCACCATCGAATGGACAATGCTCTGCGGATGGATCACGACTTCGACCTGCGCCATTTTGACGTCAAACAGCCAGTGCGCCTCAATCATCTCCAGCCCCTTATTAAATAAGGTCGCGGAATCGATCGTGATCTTCGGTCCCATGTTCCAGGTCGGATGTTTCAGCGCCTGTTCGACCGTGATATTCGAAAACTGGTCTGCGGGCGTTTCGCGGAACGGGCCGCCTGATGCCGTGAGAATGATGCGGCGGACATCGGAAACGTCGAACACCGAACGCTGAACGTCGAACGCCGAACGCCAAGCCGGGCTGGCCGATTCTGCATTCGATGTTCGATGTTCGATGTTCGATGTTCGGTGTTTGCTGGGCTGAGACAGCCTTCCCTCGAGACACTGAAAAATCGCGTTGTGTTCTGAATCCACAGGCAGGACATGCACGCCTTTCTCTCGCGCTTCCCGCATTACAATCTCGCCGGCCATCACCAAAATTTCCTTGCTCGCCACCGCGAGATCTTTTCCGGCTTCGATCGCGGCCAATGCCGGACGCAATCCACCGGTGCCGACAATTGCAATTAACACAATGTCGCTTGCCACTTGTGACGCGATCTCACGCAACCCCGCTTCGCCGCAAAAAATCTGCGGCTTGTAGTTCAGGGTCGTGCGCAACTCATCGAGTTTCGCCTCGTCAACGATGCAAACTGCACCTGGCCGCAATTCATTGGCCTGTGTGGCCAGCTCGCGCGCTTTCGAGTTCGCCGCGATCCCGACGATTTCCACCCGCTCTGGAATGTCGCGTGCAACTTTCGCCGCGTTTTCCCCGATCGACCCGGTTGCCCCGAGAACGACAACGCGTTTCCGTTTCATCGAAACGCTCCGGCGCTTGGACTCTGGGGAGCGCACGCGCCTCGCGTGCACTTTTCGGCGCCTCGCCGAAAGATTCTCAGAAAGTTAGCGATGGCGAGGGCGCCATCGCCAGCACGCGAGGCGCGTGCGTTCCCCAGAATTCCCGCTGCGCTACTCATCTCACGTCACGGTAACTCGAACTACCAATCGTAGATAAAAAAACAGCAGCGGGGCAGTGAAAAGCAAACTATCCACGAGATCCAGCGCGCCCCCAATTCCCGGCAATAATCGTCCTGAATCCTTCACTCCAGTGCTTCGCTTGATGATCGATTCAGCCAGATCGCCGATCACCGCAGCAAAACCAAGCAGCAATCCCAGAATCGTGGCGTGTGTCCAGTTCAACGCCGCCAAATGTCCCGGCATCAGTTTGAAAAGCGCGAGACTCGCCAGGAGCGAAAATCCCATCGCCCCGAAAAATCCTTCCCACGTTTTCTTCGGGCTGATGTGCGGAATGAGCGGATGCCGCCCGATCAGGCTACCGGTAAGATAAGCGCCCATGTCGCTGAATTTCGTGATCGCGATCAAATAAAGGCAATAAAACTGTCCCATCACCGCGCCGGTCTCGGACCGCGGGACGACGTAAAGGATTTTGGTCATGAAATTGAAAAGCCACAACACATAGAGAAGACCGAAAAGCGTATAAGCCATCGATTGCAGCGGCTCGTCCTCACGCAGACGCGCAAACATCTGGCGGGTGATCACGGTCAGCAGAAACAGCAGCAGCATTGCGGTCTCGAACTCGTAGGAATTCGCCAGGCCGAAATGGGAGAAGTAATAGAAACTCCCGCACAACATCGCTGCCCCGCAGATCATGGCGGTGAGTTTGAAATTCGGCAGTCCGCGTTGATCGAGCATGCCGTAAAATTCCCAGAGCGAGATTAGGCCGAACGCACTGATTAAACCCCAGAACGCGAGTTCAAATCCGGAGAACGCAATCAGCAACGCTACCGTCCATAGGACGATGGTGCTGCTGAATCGCAGAATGAAAACGCCGCGCGGCGTGGCCGGTTTGGTTTGAACTTGCTGAGTTTCGGCCGTGGCACGCATGCAACTTCATCATCGGAATGATGACCCAAATTGTCCATAGCCATTCCGCATCCGTCATTGATTCCTGTTTTCCTCACTTCCTGATTCGCCTAGGCTTCAACTCGCGATGCAAAAAACGATGCCAGCAATCGTGAAAGCCAAAGCCGAGCCCGGCTTGTGGCTCGAGCAAGTCCCTGTGCCTGAGATTGGCCCCGATGATGTTCTGATCCGCACGAAAAAGGCTTCGATCTGCGGTACCGATGTTCACATTTATAACTGGGACGCCTGGGCTCAGAAAACGATTCCAGTGCCGATGACAATCGGCCACGAATTCGTCGGAGAAATTGCCGCGACCGGATCGAATGTGCGCGGTTTTGCCGAGGGCGACCTCGTCGTCGGGGAAGGGCACATCACCTGTGGGCACTGTCGAAATTGTCTGGCCGGTCGTCGTCACCTTTGCCCGAGTACGCAAGGTGTCGGTGTTAATCGTCCCGGCGCGTGGGCCGAATTCGTCGCCATTCCCGCGACCAACGCCTGGCATGCCGATCCTTCGATTTCCCTCGATGTACTTTCCTGCTTCGATCCGCTTGGTAACGCCGTACACACCGCGCTTACTTTCGATCTCGTCGGCGAAGATGTGCTCATCACCGGTGCGGGACCGATTGGTTGCATGGCCATTCCCATTTGCCGGCATGCCGGCGCGCGCCACATCGTCATTACCGACGTCAATCCTTATCGACTGGATCTCGCAAACAAAATGGGCGCGACTCTCGCGCTCGATGTGCGGACGGAAAAATTACCGGACGCGATGAAACGACTCGGAATGAAGGAAGGGTTCGATGTTTGTCTCGAGATGTCGGGTAACCCGAAAGCTTTTGCCGACATTTTGCCGAACATGTTTTACGGCGGCAAAATCGCGCTACTCGGCATCATGCCGTCAACGGCGTCGATCGATTGGAACGTTGTCGTGTTCCACAGCCTGACGCTGCGAGGAATCTACGGACGCGAAATGTTTGAGACGTGGTACAAGATGACTTCACTCATCCAGAGCGGCGTCGATATTTCACCGGTCATCACTCATCACTTTCCTTTTCAACAATTCAAAGAAGCCATCGAACTCGCCAAGTCCGGTAATTCCGGAAAGATCGTGCTGGATTTCCAAAACTCGACGTAATCTCAGGCTTTCTCGATGCCGACCCGCGACACGGTGTCATCCCGAGGCGCGTAGACGGCGAGGGACCCCTCCAAAGGTCAACCGCTTTCAGGAATGCGTTGATTCGCTTCCGGTTTGAGGTACGGCGTTCATCGAAAACATCTGATCTTGGGTGAGGTCCCTCGCGTTCGCTCGGGATGACAGAGGAAAAGGAATAAATTACTGCAGCCGCGCCGCGGCTTCTTCGTTGCCTTGAAGCTCGAGCACCATTCGGCGGATGTGCTTGTAATCCTGATGTGGAAGAAGGAGACGCAAACTTTCCTGGGAGTCGCCCCAACGAAGAATTTGAATTGGCTCTTGGCGCGCGCCCCAGGCGTTCATCTCCGCCTGAGTAGCCATGTAAAGATCAATGGTGTTACGTCCGGCAAGCGCCCAACCGTAATCGTCCACCCGATAAATCTGTCCGGTCGAAGGCAACCGGAAAGTCGTGCCCACCGGCCAGCGCGACCAATCGGCGGCTGCGCTCCCGATTTTCGGCGGCTGAGGCTTGGTCTTTACGACGACGCGCTTGCCGCGGACGATCTTCACTGTCCGCGCAGTCGTCGTTGTGGTCACCGCGGTAGCCTTAGGCACTACCGGCTTTGCTCTTATTCCCTCATCGTTCATTAAGAACGGCTGCGGCGCCGGCGTGTAGGCGGCGACCCGGTAGTCCGATTCAATTTCTATTGGCAGACGCGTGTTTTCAGCTCGGTGAATCGGCGGTCCCGCTGCCTGTAACACACCGCCGAGCGCGTTGTGATTGGTAAATTGCAAATGATCCGATTCGGTATCGGTGTAAGCGGTCGTACGAACGCTTTGGAAATTCGATTTCCCAATCGGGGGCTCGTAGGCAGGAAGAGCACGCGTGGCGGTGGTGCCGCAGGAAGATAATAAGATCGCGCTGATTGCGCCGAGCGCGATGAGGCAGAGAACGCGGAACTGTTTCAAGGTCAGGCGGAGAGTTATTAACAGCTTATTCACAGGTCGCGCAACTCAAATTTCTGGTCACGAACCTACGCCGGCGTTGTTGGAGAAAAGGTTTGGGCGCCGACGAAGCGGCGCCTCCAGTGCGCAACGATGGTGCGTGTCATCCTTCAAGCTGGGGGACACGCTTCGTCGTGTCCCAAACTAACTGAATTGGTTAAGCTTTTCATTTTGCCCTGATTTCTAACACGGAGGCGCAGCCGGTTTTGCACTCTGTCAGGTTCGCGCAAGATTGCCGGATGCTCGCCGAATTTGATCAGCAACTCACGAAAACGCTCGATGAAATCAAGGCGCAAGGTCTCTACAAGACCGAGCGCATTATCACTACGCCCCAAGACGCACACATCGCCGTGGCCGGCGGCAAGCGCGTCCTGAATTTGTGCGCGAACAACTATCTCGGGCTGGCCGATCACCCCGCCCTCATCGCCGCAGCCAAAGCAGCTCTCGATACCCACGGCTTCGGCATGGCCAGTGTGCGTTTCATTTGCGGGACGCAGGACCTTCACAAGGAACTCGAAAGTGCACTGACCAAATTTCTCGGCACGGAAGAGACCATTCTTTACCCAAGCGCATTCGACGCTAACGGCGGCTTATTCGAAACGCTGTTGACCGAAAAGGACGCCGTGATTTCCGACGAATTAAATCACGCCTCGATCATCGACGGTATTCGGCTCTGCAAGGCGCAACGCTTGCGTTACAAGCACAACGACATGGCCGATCTCGAAGCAAAACTGCGCGAGGCCGGCAGCGCCGGAGTAAAATTGATCGCCACCGATGGTTGTTTCTCGATGGATGGGACCATTGCCGATCTGAAATCGATTTGTGATCTAGCCGACAAATATGGCGCGCTGGTCATGATCGACGACGCGCATGCCACTGGTTTCCTTGGCAAAAGAGGACGCGGCACGCATGAGTACCGCGAAGTGATGGGAAGAATCGACATTATCACCGGAACGCTTGGGAAAGCGCTTGGCGGAGCCAGCGGCGGATTCACCAGCGCTCGCCGGCATATTGTGGAGCTGCTTCGGCAACGATCGCGTCCTTACCTGTTTTCCAACAGTGTCGCGCCCCACATTGTAGCTGCGACCTTGAAGGCGCTCGAACTTTTGAGCAGCTCAACCGAGTTACGCGATAAGCTGGAAGAAAACACCCAATATTTTCGTGCCGCTCTAACGGAACGTGGGCTCACGATTAAACCTGGAGTTCATCCAATCGTGCCAATCATGATCGGCGATGCGGCAAAGTCGCAAAAGTTTGCTGCTCGTATGCTGGAGAAAGGCGTCTACGTCATCGGCTTCTTTTACCCGGTGGTGCCGCACGGCACCGCCCGCGTTCGCACCCAGGTCAGTGCCGCGCATTCGCGGCAAGATTTGGAATTTGCGGTGAATGCATTCGCGGAGACGAATGAGGAACTTCGCAACTCGTCATCCTGAGCGAAGTCGAAGGATCCCGATGAAGTTACCGGTCGAAGGATCCCGATGAAGTTACCGTGAAGTTTTCACGACCGGATTGCTCGACTACGCTCGGGATGACATAAATTTGAAGCCATGCTTTACATGGTTATCGAACATTTCAAAGAGGGCGCCGTCTCCGAAATCTATCGCCGCTTTCGCGAGAAAGGGCGGATGATGCCCGATGGTTTAAAATACGTCTCCAGTTGGATCGATACC
>QHPN01000259.1 GCA_003219115.1 Verrucomicrobiota bacterium
CGGTCTGGGCCTTTTCGGTTGCGGCCCGATCGTTCGTGCCAAGGCGCGCCGCTTCGTACCAGATGTATGCAATTTGATACTGCGCATCCGCCGCAATCGGGTCGGTTGGAAATTTATCGATCACCGCTTGATAGGCTTGAATCGCGGCGTCATTGGCATGTTGTTTTTGCCGGGCCAGCCCAATATCAAACTGGGCTCGTGCCGTGTATTTGCCAAAAGGGGCGGTCCGCACGATCGCAGCAAAGATTTCTACCGCGCGATCCATCGAGGTCACAATCGGGATTCCCAGCAACTTTATTTTCTTACCGGAAAGGTAAATTTCGCCGATACGAAATTGCCCTTCGATCGCTTCGTCGAAATTGGGGCTATTCGGATAGTATTCCACGAGAATGCGATAAGTGGTGGCGGCCCGAATGTAGTCATGGTTCTGCTCCATTAGTTGGGCGGCCCGATAAGTGGCGCCCGGAGCCAGCGTATCGTGGCCATGCTTCCGCCAAAGTTGGGCATAGGCTTTGATGGCGCGGCGGATGTTTCCTCTTTTCTCGGCTTCCTGCGCGATATCATAAAGATGCTGCGCATTGCCGCTGACTTCCTCCTCCCCGGGAGCGACATACTTCACCTTTTCGCCCGGCCGAAAGATGATAGACGCCTGCCCCACCGTGGCGAGAGAGATCGCCCCAATTACCAAAGTAAACAGTTGGATTCGCATGAAACGTGGCAGGGTATTTGCCCCCGTGCTCCAGTCAAGCAAACCCGGCCTAAAAACGAGACAGCGCGGAGACCAGTTCTTTGACAACGTTGGTGCTTTTTCGTTCGCTTAAGTCTGAAGTAACTTTAGGCCGATGAATTTAAATCGGCAGCAAAAAATTCGGATCGGGGCCTGCGCCTGGAGTTTTGAAGACTGGCGGGAGGTCTTCTACCCACGGGATTTGCCGGAGTCGCGCTGGCTGGAATTTTATGCGCGCCATTTCCCGACCGTCGAAATTGATTCGACCTTTTACGCGGCTCCGGGACCTGATGCGGTGCGACGCTGGCTCGATATAACTCCGTCCCATCTTCTCTTTTCCTGCAAACTGCCACGCGAAATTACGCACCAATGCAAACTGCGGGATTGTTCCACACAGTTGAATGGATTCCTGCGCGCGATCGAACCGCTTGCGCCCAAGTTGCACATCATCCTGGTCCAATTGCCACCATCCTTTCTCCCGAAAGAGGGGAAAGTCCCGCTGCGGTCGTTCGTCGAGCAATTGCCGCGGAATTTTCGCTTTGCCATCGAGTTTCGGCATCCCGGCTGGCACCGCCCGCAGTTCATTCATCTGCTGGAAAAACACCGTATCTGCTGGGTTTGGGCCGACACCTCGCCTTTGAACGAGCGCAATCTCGCGCCGTTCGAATTTCAGCCGCGCACGACCGATTTTCTCTACGTCCGTCTGCTGGGCGACTTCACGACAAAATACGACCGCGACGGCAAGCATCAGCATCGCTACGGTAAACTGTTGTGGAAACGGGAGGCGGCGCTGGAGAGTTGGGCTTTGAAGATCGAGCGGCAACTTTCAGATGTTCGGGCGGTCTACGCCTATGTGAACAATCACTTTGAAGGCTTTGCCTTGGAAAGCGCCCAGCGTTTGGCCGAGCGTCTGGGTTACGAACTCCCCTTGCCTTCGACCGAAGCGGCGATATCAGCGGAAGATCGCAAGCAACTCGACTTACAATTGTAGGCCTTCTGGTAGCGGTACGCGTGTCGCGTGCTCTGGTTTCGCGGTTTCCTCCGGCCGGCATAGCCGCGGCTACAGCTATCTGATCTTCCCTGCACCAAAATACGGCAGCAATTTGTCCGGAAGCCCCACCGAGCCATCTTTCTGCTGACCATTTTCGAGCAGCGCCGCGAACAATCGCGGCAAGGCCAGTCCGGAAGCGTTCAGAGTATGGCAAAACCGGTTCTCCCCTTTCGCATCCTTGTATCGCAGATTCATTCGCCGTGCCTGGAAGTCCGTGAAATTCGAACAGCTCGAAACTTCCAAATACGCATTCTGTCCCGGTGACCATACCTCGATGTCGTAGGTCTTGGTCGAACCGAAACCAAGGTCGCCGGCACAAAGTTCGATGACGCGATAGTGTAATCCGAGCAGTTGCAAAACTTTTTCGGCATCGGCCGTCAAACCTTCATGTTCTTCGTTAGATCTTTCCGGATTGGTAATTTTAACCAACTCTACCTTGTCGAATTGATGGACGCGTAGAATCCCGCGCGTTTCGCGGCCAGCCGAACCAGCCTCTCGCCGAAAACAAGGCGTATAGGCAACATACTTTTTCGGCAATTCATGCGGGCTGAGAATTTCTTCGCGATGAAAATTCGTTACCGGCACTTCCGCAGTCGGCGCAAGAAAGAGCTGATTATTTTCCACGCCGTACATGTCGGCTTCGAATTTCGGCAGCTGTGATGTTCCGATCATGCAATCGCGCCGCACCAAAAACGGCGGGCTCATCTCTTCGTAACCATGCTCACGGGTGTGCAGATCGAGCATGAAGTGGATCAAACTTCGCTCCAGACGCGCCCCCGCGCCGGTGAAACAAATAAAGCCGCTGCCGCTTAGCTTCGTCGCCCTTTCAAGATCAAACAGCTTGAGATTTGTTCCGATGGTGACGTGGTCCAAGGGCGCATCCAGTTTCGGTTTCGCTCCCCACGATCGCACGACCGGGTTGGCGCTGGAGTCTTTTCCAATAGGCACTTTGAAGTGCGGGAGATTTGGAATCTCCAGCAGCATCTCGCGCTGTTGCGCATCGAACAGGTTTACGTCTTCGTTCAATCGCGTGATTTCGTCGCCGATTTTGCGGACGCGATTTTCCTGCTGGAGAGAATCCTCTCCCTTCGCCCGCATTGCGCCGATTTCCCTGCTCAGTTTTTTGCGTTCGGCATTAAGGGCTTGTAACGCTGTCTCGGCTTTGCGGCGTTCTGCATCGACACGTAGCAATTCATCGAGTTTGGCTTCATCGCCACTTCCACGAAGCGCGAGCCGGCTCTTAACCATGTCCGGCTGTTCGCGAACAATTCGAATATCAAGCACGGCAGCGACTGTAGAGTGCGATCGGGTCACAGCAACCGTCATCCAGAGCATACCCAAGGCATCCCCAAGAACAGGTTTCGTGGCGAGAAGCCTCGGCTTTCGCTCGGGATGACGAGTACAGCAGGAACCCTCGACTTCGCTCGGGATGGCCCTTAATTAGTACCTGGTGGAACGCCTGAATCTCCTGAGTGTCGCGCTTGGCCTGGCCTGTCTGGCAGGGCTCAATCTATACCTCACCGTTTTTGCCACCGGCCTCGCCATTCACTTCCACTGGACCGTTCTGGCGACGCAATACCAATCCCTCTCCATTCTTGGCGACCCAATTGTTATCACCATTTCCGGCGTTCTTTTTCTACTCGAATTTTTCGCCGACAAAATACCATGGATTGATTCGATTTGGGACGCCGTCCACACCATCATCAGGCCAATCGGCGGGGCACTTCTCGCCATTCAAGTGCTGGGACACTCTACCCCAATGCTCGACATCGTCATCGTGCTACTCGCAGGCACGACGGCGCTGGCAACTCACACGGCGAAAGCCGCAACCCGCCTTCTTTCCAACACATCGCCAGAGCCGTTTTCGAACATTGCGCTCAGCGTTGGCGAGGACGCTGTCGTCATCGGTGGGCTCGCTTTGTTGCATTATCACCCGGTCATTGCGCTCTCGATTTTCCTAATCGCGCTCGGAGCGTTCTTCTATTTTGCTCCAAAGATTTTGCGCGCGACCCGGGTAAAACTCTGGCTGGTCTGGCGAAAGCTGAACGAACCAGCCTCGTTTCATCGGGAAACAACGTTGCCCCTGAACCTGCCGGCAAAACTGGCGCCGATTTTCAGCAAACAAAACCTCCTCGGCGAAACCATCGCCTGGGCGGTGCCGTGCGCGAGCGGTCGCGGCCGGCGAATCGCGCCCAACTTATTCGGTGCGCTCGTCGCCACCAACGAAGAGCCACGCAAGTTGACCTTCGTGGGATGTAAGGGATCGAAACCGGTCACGCAAGCGATCGAGCTTGAGGGCATGACCATCGCGCGCGAACCGAAATTTCTCTCCGAAAACCTTGTCATCTTTCCGGCGGCGGGGCGCGGCGCAAAATTTTCTTTCGTCTTTCCGCGGTCACGTGCGGCGGAGGTGGAGAGAATAGGCAATTACCTGCGTGACAATCTCGTCCGTAGCTCGCCTGCGGCGGTGGAAACGCAGCTCCACCGAGCGACAATTTCCTCTGAAACACCATAAGTGAATGACGAAGCACGAATGACGAATGACGAATTAATATCGAATGATGAAGCCCGAACCACCGCGCTGATTTGATTCATCATTGGGATTTCGTCATTCCTTCGTCATTAGACATTCGTCATTCGTCATTTTTTATGATTTGGCCATCGCCGTAGCTTGATGATTACGCTACAAAACTCCCCGCATGCATTCGATCAATCGCTACGCCGAGATGCGACAAGAAAGCGCCCGTGTCGGCGAGCGACCGTTATTCGCATTGCCGAAAACTCCGAACGAGCTCGAACTGCAAGCACGCTGGTTCGCGAGTGAATTTGGTCGCAAATTCCAGACCTTGACCAGCGACCCGGTCGAAATCGTACAATTTGGTTTTTGGAATCATGAGGCCGGTCCCGACTTTCAGGACGCTGCTATCCGGATAGCGGGTGGGCCCGTCCTGCAGGGTGCGATCGAAATCGATTTGCTCGATCGCAACTGGGAATTGCACGGCCATGCTACCAACCCGGCGTTCGATGACGCCATTCTCCACATCTTTCTCGAGCGAAGCGGAGTGGAATTCTTTGCTCGCACCAGTACTCACCGCAACGTTCCCCAGGTTCAACTCGATCTCGCGTCCCTGCGCGATGCCGCGATCGGAATGGTACCGCTGGCGCATGCCGGTCGCTGCGTTGCCCCCCTGCGAAATCTGGCGGCAGAACGCATCACCAGTATTCTCGAAGGAGCCGCGAAGTTTCGTTTGCGACAGAAAGCGAATCGCCTTCGCCAGCGCATCGAAGCCCATGGGCGCGAGGAGGTCTTGTTCCAGGCAATAGCGGAGGCGCTTGGCTACAAACAAAATCGCCTGCCATTCACATTGCTCACCCAGCGTTTGCCCGTGACTTTTTTGCGCAAGCAACAGGAGGACAGCGAAGCGCTGCTTTTTGGTGTCGCCGGATTCCTCGATGCGCCTGGTCTGGATGCGGCTCGAAAATCGACGCGCACCTACTTGCGTTTACTCTGGGACCGCTGGTGGAAATACCGGGAACAATTTTCGCGGCTGGTTTTGCCGCATAAAATTTGGAAAATGAGTGGCGCCCGTCCGCTCAATCATCCGCATCGGCGACTCGGTGCTCTTGCCACGTTGGTGATGGAATGGAAAACGGTTGTATCTCTCGCATGCGGTGGGGAGGCAGCAGCGGTGGTATCCTTTTTAACAAATTTGCAGCACGATTTTTGGAGTCATCATTACACGCTAGCGGCCGGAAGTACCTCGAGTTCAGTTGCGCTCATCGGCGAATCCCGCGCCGCGGAGATTTTGGCGAACGTGATTTATCCGCTGGCAGTCAATGACGGACGCGAAATCTGGAATGGTTACAAAAAACTGCGCGCCCAACTCTCCAATCGGGCCGCGCGGATCGCAGCGGCACGCTTGTTTGCCGGCGACTCACGGCAGCGTGATTTCGTCCGCACGCTGGCTGGGCAGCAGGGATTACTCCAGATCTATGAAGATTTCTGTCTGCGGGATGCCTCCGACTGCGCGAGCTGCCCGCTCCCCGAACAATTGCGGCGCTGGTAAAGTTTTGGCTGTGTTTAGGGTTCGGTCGTGGAAGAAATGACTCTCCCCATGCCCAACGAAGAGCGCCTCTCGCGGGATTCACGTTAATCGAGATGACGGTGGTCTTTCTCATTATCGTTATCCTGATGGGATTCATTTTTACCCCCGGTCAGAACGTGCTGGACCGCAGCCGAAAGGTGCAGGCGAAAAACGACGAGACCCAGATCGTGAGGGCTGTGAACGCTTACTACGATAGCTCAAGGCAGGGTTCCGTAACGGGAGGTTCAGTGACGTGGCCAGCGGGTCGGGGCGAGTTGCTTCGCCGAGCGCTACGGGGCAATACGGCAATAAGAGAGAAAATAATTACAACAATTCGGCGACGTGATCTCCTGGCAATAGACCTTCTTCGGTTTTGCGCGGCAGTTGATCTTTGACGATTCACCTTTCCCCAGTCACCTTCACGTCTTCCTTTTTGCGGGTGTAGTTCAATGGCAGAACGCCAGCTTCCCAAGCTGGACACGAGGGTTCGATTCCCTTCACCCGCTAACTTGATTAGCTGGGAGCAGTGATGCCGGCGCGGGCGGGATCGCCAAAATATCGCTCCGCCCCAGATGAGGAAGGGCTGAGCGCCACCGGCAACGGAGAAT
>QHPN01000272.1:0-423 GCA_003219115.1 Verrucomicrobiota bacterium
GAGGTCGGAACGCAACTGGTTGGCCGACGGCACGCGGTTAATATCCAGGCCCATACGCTCGGCGTCAGCTTTGGAAGGGCGCGTGAAGTAGGCGATGAAGCCGTCCAGATCGTCGGTCGCGAGCGGACGAACAGTCAGTCGCGGGTTCTCTCGATCGTTACGGCTACCGGGAATCGCTGTGCGTCTGATCAATTGAAGCTACTTGCATCAGCGCTACGCAACATTTTGAAGCATGTCAAACCGCGGCGCTTTGAGCGCTGAAATAGTTTTCCGGTCTCCTAAGCGCTAATGCACGATTAGGATAAAATGCGCGTTTATTCGTGTCGCAGTTAGGGCCTCGGTCGCCCGGAGCCGATTTTTAAACGCATAGACTAGCCCCGATTTTCCGAAGAGGCTCGAAATTACCTTACTCTTCGAGACTGA
>QHPN01000272.1:592-4042 GCA_003219115.1 Verrucomicrobiota bacterium
GATGCGGTAAGAAGCACGCTTCGACCATGCTGGGAGGGTTTGCTAGGCCTTTGCACAGCGCATCAACTAGGGCTCGGCGTTCGCCAGGGTCATCAATCCGCGTCTGACCAAGGATGGCGAATCGATTGAACAGCGTCGCCAAGTATTCCGGGGTATAGTGCTCTCCGGGGCCGTAGGTCAACTCCTTCGGGTCAAGCGAATATAAAATTACTTCATCAGCTGAGTGTAGCGCATCCTGAAGTACCCGCTGTACAGTGACAGTTCCATCCGCACGGGATGGATTTGGTGTATTCTCCGAGTAGCAAGGGCTAACGAAAAGAACAATTCCGATGACGCTGAGATTAAGTTTAACTAATATTCCCTTCGAGTATGACTTCATATTTCCTGAGTTCCTTTAACCGTGAGGAGGCTGCGGCGGATTGCCACACTGGACGTCTTGGCCTGCTCGGTAAAGAACCCCCTGTCCGCTAGCCGAAACTGGTATCATATGAGCATTAGCGCCAAGGTGGGCGATGCCGTTTATGCCCCAGACATTTGTCGATGGGAACATTTGACTAAAATATTGTGGCACCAGCGTACAGCTCGCCGTGGAAGGGCGCGTGAAGTAGGCGATGAAGCCGTCCAGATCGTCGGTCGCGAGCGGACGAATGCTAAACTCCGGGAGTCTGGCGCTACCAAAACCCATATGATTCAACACTGGCAGGGCGATACTCTTTGGTGTAAGTCGGTGGCTCGCTTTGCCAAGATGAACATTCTCTTGCAGACCAAAGAAGAAGTCGAGACGCACTTTGGAAAAAAGGCGACGATGGAGGTCAATCTCCTCGGTATGGTCGGCCAGGGCGAAGAAGCGTTCGGTTTCCTGACCGGCGACATGAGCGAAGGATTCGATATCACCGTCGGTTTTTTTAATGGCAAAGCCCGCTACGTCGCATTTAAGAAACGGACAGGCACACCGTGGGGCGAAGGAGATTTGCGAACAGTACTCAGTCAAATCGGGAAGTATTCAAACTGGTCGGTGAAACCCGCCTCGGAGTTCCTCGATTACGTGGAAAAACGAAAAAAGGGAGTCGGAAACGCTACCGGCTGGCAGGTGCCAAGGCGTCGCTATGCCTTCATCTACGTCCCCGATGTTCCAGGCGAAATCGGGATCATGCCGGACAAAACTGCGATCGATCAGAAATTCCCGTTTTCGTAATCGGTTCGGAAACCCGCTGCCTCGCATTCGGCGGGCCGCCGGATGCTGCAGGCTAGCGGCCTGCGTCCCCCGAATCTCGGTTCGCCGACCTTCATGACGATTTCACTTCACCTTTTTCTCGTTAGTTCCGTTCATCGTCTCAAACCAGTTTGCGAGAAAGAACTTCTTTTCCGTTGGCAGGAACGTTTTCGACGGAGCAATGATCGGCCGCAGCGTCGTCGTCATTTGAAAACAGACGAGGACGAAAATGACGCTCCATATTCTGAGATGCCCTCTGCTAGTAGCACCAAGAAAGCGGCCCATCGCGCCGATTAGGCGCAGACCAAAACGGATACCGATTATCCAAAACAGTAGATGCAACGCGCCCATGAAAACGATCGAGTCGGTCGATTGCGAAAAAATCCACGCCACCGGCGCAAAACCGATTAACAAAATCGAGCTCAGACAGACAGCTGCGAAAAGTGCACCGCAAACACTGCGCAGTTGCGCGTCGATCCCGCCGAGACAAGTGAAAATGTAAAGACTTGGCAGGCAAATCAGCACTGAGAGCAACGTGCCGAATCCAAGCTTGGCGGGAGCGATCCACATCTGCGCCCCACCTGATTGCGCACCGACGACGATTCCGTAAATCGCAACGCCAGCGATCCCGAAGATAAGGAGCCAGGTCGCCAAAATCGCGGCGCGCGTTTGATGCAGCTCGTGGACGATGCGTCCCGGATATTTCAACAAATTCTCCAGTGCCCGGATCGGATTGCCGGGATCTGGCATTGGTTCGAACACGAAGTTATTGGCGAAAAGCGATGGTTGTTTCGATGGAAGTGGTGGTGGATTCATAATGCGTGTCGGTTTTTGGGTTTGGTTTTTGTCAGAGGAAAAGATGTCGAAATGCATTCCAAACCGCTTCGTAGAAATTTCCCCGAAGCGGATCATCACGCAGGAACTGGACGGCGAGTCGGGGTGAGCCGATAAAGGGGCGCAAATTCCAGGCGAGCTGCGCCCCCAGAAATAGATTCCCAGCGAGCCAACTGAATAAAACCGCGCGCGCCGTCGCCTCGCGCCCACTCATTCTTCGAAGCAACCCCAGGAGACGCTGATTCGCCACGATGCCAGCAAAGGCAATGGCGAAGACATGCGTGAGCAACATCAAGCGGAGGCGCGTTGTAGAGGATGAAAAGTGTGATCGGGCTAAAGCCTCCGAGAATCAGAGATGCCACCGCGAAACTCATTAAAATCGCGAACGCCGTTTGTCTGAACGAGAGACCCGATCCTAGAACTTGCGCCAGCATTCCATTGACCGCTCCGTTGCCGATGCAGGTTAGAAAAATCAGGAGCGGAAACTTGATCGCCGTGAAAACCGACTGCAGCGGCGCTCGCCAAAGTCCGATGGTCGCACCGTAAACAGACGAGCCTAGAACAATGGCGATGCAATAGGCGATAAACCATCTGACGTTCGGTTTTTCCAGACAACGCGCGTCAACTTCACCGCGCAACAGTGTCTTGAGATGTTTAATCATGGAATTCCTCGAGTCGGCGGCGCACGGCTTCGACCGTTTCCGGCAGGGTGGAGGTTCCGCCGGTGAGTCCGACGACGGCGACACCGCGAAACCATTCCGGCTGCACTTCTTCCGGGCGCTCGATGTGCAACGCCCTCTTGCCCGCCGCCCGGCAGGTCTCGACCAGTTGACGCGTGTTGTTGCTTTGCCGGCCGCCAACAACCACGATGACCTCTACCGCCGCGATCAATTTTTTGAGCGCGAGCTGTCGGTCTTTAGTTGGTTTACAAACCGTATCCGCAAACCGGATTTCTGCCTTCGGATGTGCACGCGCGATTTCCACAACCAGCTTGCGAACCCGATCGATTGGTTGCGTTGTTTGCGAAATAATTCCGTAACGGCGCCGCGGAGGAAGCTTTCTGATGTCAGCGACTTCGTTGATGACGCAGGAGTCAGCAAAATCCCCAACCAAACCGCGAACCTCGACGTGATCAGCCAGACCGATCACTACCGGAAAGTAGTCGGCGCGAACAAGGCGTTTGAGTTGGTCGTGCGCGTATCGGACAAGTGGGCACGTGCCATCGGCGACCTTCAAGCCGAGTTTGTTTAAAGCTACACGTTGCTTGTCGGATGTCCCATGCGCGGTAATCATCACGCGCCGAGTTACGGTATCCGCACTCGATTGTTCCTGAACGCCCTGAGCGCGCAGTTGCTCGCGCACGATTGGATTATGGACAAGCTCGCCGAGGATGGTGAGCGGCG
>QHPN01000083.1 GCA_003219115.1 Verrucomicrobiota bacterium
CCTTTTGCTTGTTTGAACCCAACCATTCCAAATTCAGTACCGCTCTCGCTTCGTTGAATCGTCATCACCCGATTGCTTTTAATTTGCGATTGCAGATGCCGATCTGCTGCCGGTTTTTGCCAAAGGATATGAGTTTCGGGACGGCCGGCTTTCTCGACGACCTCGGCGAAGCGTACCGTTTTTACTTTCAACAATTTCATCGAGAAAAAGTCCGCCAGAGAACTACGGCAAAGAAGGTCAGACTACCGTTGCTGCATTCCTGCCCTGGCGGGGTTCGTAAGCCCTCAGTCCATAGCCCCTGACGGAGAGAAAACTTTCGCGCAAGTAGGGTCTCTTGCAACGCTCAATAACGCCAACGAGAGGCGCAAGAGTGAGGAGTCATTGGGCATTCGTCCTTTTTCCCTCTCTCCGCATTGACACCAGGAACCGTGTCTGATTTGATCGAGCGTGTGAAATGGCTCGCCCTCTTTGCTCTGCTGGCCCTGGAATGTTCCTGCACCACGCTCGCCAATCGGCGTGATCTTTATAGTCCGCAGCCGGACCCCGATTTGGATTGGCATCGTCAAGTGCCGACCGCATCGCATGCGGAGGGCCCGGCAAGCTCGCCGGTGAATCGTTAATTAGCCGAAGGGCAGATTGGCTTTGATTCGCGCGATATCGGTTTTGTCCACCCGACCCATTTTCGCCAGCTGACGTTTTTTCTTGGCGTTCTTTGCCGACATAAGATGACGGCGCGAAGCATGGGAACGAAGGACCTTGCCGGAAGCGGTCACCTTGAAACGTTTTGCAACTGATTTCCGGGTCTTGCTTCGTGCGATCGACTTGGGCATAGGGCGCGCAAGATAACGCCGCCCGGAGAACTGACAACTTCTATTTACGGCGGCAATCGAGGCTTACGACCGACGCTTTACGAGACAGCAAGCGCAACGGCCGGCGCGGGTCGCGATTGCAAATGCGATGCTACGGTTTGTGCGAGCCGATCGGGCAAGTAGGGCTTAGCCAGGAAAATGTGATTCTTTTCGCTTTCGAATTCTGCTCCGAAAAGTTCCGAACTATAACCGCTAGTAAAAATAACCTTCAGCTCTGGTTTATCCATAATCAGCATATGGGCGAGTTGTCGACCGGAGATCGATTCAGGCATGACCACATCGGTCAGGAGTAGATCAATTTTCTCTTTATGCTTTGCCCATACGCCGAGCGCGTCTTTACCGTTTGCGGCTGACAGCACTCGATAGCCAACAGTCATCAGCGCATCACTGACGAATTCGCGCAACATATCTTCATCTTCGACGACCAGGATCGTGATCTTATCGGTTGGAGCCACTTCTGTCAGCGCAATTTCTGACTTTCTCACAGTGGCGACGTGCCCCTCGGGGCATAACGGGAAGTAGGTGCGGATGGTGGTTCCGCGGCCGGGCGCGCTATCGACTTCAACCCAACCTCCGTGTTGTTTGAGCGCGCCATAAACCGTGGCCAAACCCATGCCGGTGCCTTTACCTGGGTCCTTCGTGGTAAAGAAAGGGTCGAAGATTCGCGCAACCGTCGCTGTGTCCATGCCATGACCGGTATCTTTGACGGCCAGACAAATGTGCGGGCCAAGCTGCGCTTCGCTATTGCGTGCTCGGTAGGCTTTATCAATTTCAACTCGCGTGGTCGTGAGAGTAAGCCTGCCACCATCGGGCATGGCGTCACGAGCATTGAGCGCGAGGTTCATGATAACCTGATCGACGTTGCTCGGATCTGCAAAAATCGGCGGAAGATCGGGCGCGAGCTGCATGTCGAGGGCGATGTGCTCGCCGATAACGCGTCGCAACATCGCAACCGTTTGTTCCACTACTTCATTCAGGGCGACCGATCGCCGCTGGATCATTTGCTTGCGACTGTAGGCGAGCAACTGCCGAGTTAACGCCGTGGCGCGCTCCGCCGCGGTCTGCACGTGGTTGAGCGACGCCGCCAGTTTTTCGTCGAGCCGGGGATTGCGCAACTGCATCGAGGTGTTCCCGAGAATGACGGTGAGAATGTTATTGAAATCATGTGCCACTCCGGCCGCAAGCCGGCCCACTGCTTCCATCTTTTGCGCCTGGCGCAATTCGTTCTCCAGCCGAACACGATCGGTGATGTCCTGCAGAATGAGGAGATGATAGGGAGAATTTCCGAGTTCGAGATTTTCGGCGGCCACCAGCACTTCGCGTTTTTCGTCGGAGGGGGTCACGACCGTCGCTGCCAAATTGCGCACGACGTGGCGAGCGGCCAATTCCTCGCGAATAGTGACGGAGGTCGATTCATTCAACCAAAAAGATGTCTTACCTGCCAGAACGGCCTCGCGTGATGTTCCTAGTAATTCGACAAAGCTCGCATTAGCGTCAAGGCAGCCATCTCCGTTCGGTTGTTGGATTGCCATCGGCACCGGGCTGCCGTGAAATGCCTTTGAGAAACGCTCTTCCGATCGGCGCAATGCTTCTTCGGCCGCGGCGCGCTCCGCAACTTCGCCCTTAAGCTGGGCATTGGCCGCGCGTAATTCGACGGTGCGCTGGCTGACCAGCGCTTCTAATTCCTCCATTTGCTTACGCGCGATCTGAGTGAGCTGCCATTTTTTTGAAAGCGCGTGCGCGATTTGCAATACCTCGACATTGTCGAATGGCTTTTTCAGCACGAGGATTTGATCGCTATTCCCGACTGACTTCGCAATCTCGTCCCAGGAATAGTCGGAGTAGGCGGTGCAGATTACGATTTGTAGATCGGGAAACTCTTTCCAGATGCGTGAGATGGTTTCGATGCCATCCCAGCCCGGTGGCATGCGGACGTCGACAAAAGCAACGGCGTAAGGTTTCCCTTCGCTAAAGGCTACCCGCACTTTCTCCAATCCGTCTTGGCCTTGAAACGCCGAGTCGATTTGGAAATTTCCCGGCCGTTCTCCATCGGTTTCGTCGCCGAAAAGTGATGCTTCGGCCACATCAAGTTCCTTCGACAAGCTCACGTCAGCCGGGCCGAGGATCTTGCGAAAATCCTCATGGATCGAAGGGTTGTCGTCGATGATAAGAATGCGGTGATTGGAGGGCGGTAAAGTTAGAGGTGCGAGGTTCATTTGACGGATGCGGTAGAGGCAATGGGAAGTTCGAGGGTAAAGGTGGCGCCCCGTCCGATTCCGGGACTGGCAACGGTGATGGCGCCGCCCATTGAGCGTGCCGCGTTAGCTCCGCTATGTAGGCCAAAACCGTGACCGCCTTTACGGGTCGTAAACCCGTGCGCGAAAACCCGGGTCAGGTTCTCCGCCGGAATGCCGATGCCATTGTCGGCGACGACAATGTGGACAAAACGCTCGTTCAGGGCGGAAATGGAGACGATGAGTTTCTTGTCGATGCGCTCAACGTCGTCCAAAGCATATTTGGCGTTGCGAATCAAATTGATAAGAATTTGCAACACCTTATGCCGGTCGACGCGGATCGGCGGCACTGCCGAAAAACGCCGCTCGACCTCGACGCCGTGGCGCTCAAACGCGCCGATGTTCATGGCAATGGCGTCCTCTACCAGCCGATAGGCCTGGAGATTTTCAAAAACGCCGCTAACCTTGGCGTAGTTCTGCTGCATCGCAACTACTTCCTTAATGTGCTCGATATTACGACTTAGTTGATCGACTTCATTCAGTAGTTCGGAATTTTCCAAAATGAAGAATTCTCCAAGTTTCGCGAGATAGTCCGGTAATTTTTGCCCATTCACATCATTCGTTAGGTATTCTCCGAGGTCGCCATTGCGGCTGGTGAGAAGTGCCGCGGCCTTGGCCAGCTTGGGCGCCTTGGAGCGGCGAAGTTTCTCCACCACCAAACCGGCGGAAACGTTTACGCTGTTCAGCACGTTACCGACATTGTGCAGGACGCCGGTCGCCACTTCCGCCATGCCAGCGAGACGCGAAGTCTCGACCAACTTTTGCTGTGAAACGCGCAACGCTTCCTCTGCTTCGCGGTGTGGCGTCATGTCGCGCAGGACCGTCGAAAAATATTCTACTTCCCCTTCCGGATTTTTGTGCGCGATCAGGACCTGCGAGACTGGGATCTCTTTTCCATCGCGAGCGAAAATGATTGTCTCACCCGCCCACGAGCCACTCCGGATGGCCTCCGGTAGTCTGTCCTTGGCGATAATCCCGCGAGCCCACTCGGGACGCAGATAGAGCGTCTTCCTTCCGGAAATATCCCGATCTTGAGGTACGCCTAGAATTTCGTGCCCCGCTCGATTGAGATAGAATGGAATGCCATTCGGATTGGCGCTCATCACGATGTCGGGCGTAGCTTCAAGAATAGCAGTGAGCCGGGCCTGTTCCGCCTCCGCTCGTTCACGTTCGCCGATCTCACGCTGAAGCGCGGTCACTTGTTCCTGCAATTCGTGTTGTGCTTTTTGCAAGGCACTATCCTGAGACTGGATTTGCGTCAGCATCTGATTAAACGCGTCAGTCAACCCTCCCACCTCATCACTACACACCTTCGTCGCCCGCACGGAATAGTCGTGATATTCGGCAATCGTGCGCGCGGTACCGGCAAGGCGAAGAATCGGATTGGTGACGAACCGTAGAAATTGACGCGAAAGCAAGAACGCGAGAAGAAGCGAAGCGGCCAGAACCAGCGCGAAAATGCCACCGTAGAGTTTTAGAAGTTGCGACGTCATTGCCCGCAAATCCGCGATGAGGTAAAGGGTTCCTTCTGGTTTCCCATCGAGCATGACCGGCTGCGCGAGAAGAATTCGATTGCCGTCGATTCGGAAGCCCGATTTCAATCGCGCTTCTTTAATTTCCAGTTCATCCTGTAATCCACCAAAATAAGCCAGGCGCTGTTGGTCCGTGAGTTCGAGGCGCGCACTGGCGATTTGGGGCATTGTTTTCAATCCAGTAAGGATTTGGGCCGCGGCTCCCTCGTCCTTAAACATTACCGCCGCGGCGCAATTGTGAGCCGTGATCTCGCCGACCACCGCCAGTTCGTGGGCGGATTGCTGCCGCAAGGTATAAGCTTGGAAGCAGAACAAAGCTGCAAAGGCAAGAAGTAGCACCACCCCCGAGATCAACATGATCACGAATGTGATTTTTTGCCCAACAGGCCGATCGCGTATGTTTCGCATGAGATCGTCAGTTCAAAGCTGGAGCCACATTAGCAGGTGATAGCTAATTTCGAGCCGCGCCCGCGGGCAGGATTAAAAACCCAGCTGGAGGCTGCCAGTCGGCGCAAACCGCCTCCCGGGGTCGTGGTTGAGGAAGCAACGATCGCGCTGTGAGGAATCGAAACTTGCCTCAAGTACGACATTAGTTGAGGTGGCGGGAACACATTTTGCTCGAATAGCAGGGGAAAATCGCTCAAAGCAATCGCTGCCTCTATTGCCCTGACAAGCCGATGAATGTTTACCCTGAAGAAATTGCAGATTCGAAAGAGTCGGCGAAACTCCGCTCGAAAGTGCGGGAACAGAATGCCGGCGTCGCGGATTCTTCCAATAGCAATCGCCGCGGCAAACCCGTATTGACGGTCGCTCTTCTGAGCACCGTGACACTAGCAATGGGGCTCGGTATTTGGAGCTTATCACGCCAGTTAACGCCCAAAACAGCGTCGCCGGAGGCCACTGCCCTCGCCGTCCTCCCGGAGAAAAGTATCGCGGTTCTTCCCTTGGAAGATTTTAGCGAAGATAAACAGCACGCGTTTTTGGCTGATGGGGTCCAAGATGACATTCGTACTGCTCTTGCCAAAGTAGCGGATCGCAAAGTAACCAACTGCACTTCAGTTAACGCCTACGCTGCGGGAACGCGACGCAACCTGCGCGAGATAGCCCAGACCTTAGGCGTCGCCTTCGTCCTGGAAGGAAGTGTCCGCCAAAGCGGTGAGAAGGTTCGGATCAGCGTGCAGCTGACGGATGCCCGGACTG
Source organism: Verrucomicrobiota bacterium (assembly GCA_003219115.1). GTDB lineage: Bacteria > Verrucomicrobiota > Verrucomicrobiia > Chthoniobacterales > UBA10450 > AV69. The sequence continues at coordinate 5,896 of QHPN01000083.1, forward strand.
GCAATCCTGCCTGGGAAGAAAGCTACGAACGCGATTTGGCCGATGTCTTTGCGATCCAAAGTGACATCGTGCAGCAAATTCTCTCTCAACTTCAAGCCGTCGTTTCGCCGAAAGAGAAAGCCGCTATCGACGAGCGCCCGACTAAAGATCTTATCGCCTATGGTCTTTACGTCCGCGCGAAAGCGCTCGTCGCGACGATTTCTCTCAATGCCCAAATCAACGAAAAATTGCGTGAGGCCGTTGACTTACTCGATCAAGCCATCAAGCGGGATCCCAACTTTTTCCTCGCTTACTGCCAGCTCGCCGCCGCCCATAACTATCTGTATTTTTTCGGTCTCGATCACACACCGGCCCGTCTGGCTCTGGCGGATGGCGCGCTCAAAACTATCATTCGTATGCGTCCTGACGCGGGGGAGACGCATCTTGCTAGGGCTGATTTCCTGTACCGCTGCTATCTCGAGTACGAGAAGGCGCGGGCCGAGCTCGCTCTTGCCCAACGCGCGTTGCCGAATAATTCGGATATCTTCGAGCTAACCGGCTATATCGACCGGCGTCAGGGACGTTGGAACGAATCAGCGCGGAGCTTGCAAAGGGCTCTCGCGCTGGATCCGCGCAACTTTTTCATTCTCCAACAGATCGCGCTGAGCTATCAGGAGTTCCGACAGTTTCGGGCGATGGCTGCTGCTTTGGACCGTGCGCTCATTCTAATTCCGCGCGACTTAGACACCCGGGTCACGCGCGCCTTGGTCGATCTCGAATGGCGAGCGGACCCTCGTCCCCTTGGCGAAAGCATTCGAACACTTCTGGCTGAAGATCCGGCGACGGCTCCAGACTTGGCCGCCCAATGGTTTTACGTCGCATTGTGCGCCCGCGATCCGGCGGCCGTCACCCAGGCTTTGGCTGTGATACCGGCCAGCGGGACGGCGGTTGACCTGAACTTTCCGCGCTCCTGGTGCGAAGGCGTGGCCGCCCGCACCAAAGGCGATGTTGCTACGGCCCAAGCTGCTTTCCTGGCCGCGCACGCGGAACTGGAACGCACGGTGAGCGAACAACCCGGTTATGCGCCGGCCTTGTGCGTGCTCGGCCTCATCGACGCAGCGCTCGGCCGCAAGGATGAAGCGATCCGCGAAGGCCGACGCGCGATTGAACTCCTGCCGATTACCAAAGACTCAATCGACGGTGCGGAGCTGATGAAGTACATGGGCGTAATTTACGCCTGGTGTGGCGAAAGAGATCTCGCGATCGAGCAAATAGTAGCGACTCTGAAAATCCCCAGCACCTTAAGCTACGGTAACTTGAAACTGCACCCGAACTGGGATTCGCTACGCGGCGACCCACGTTTCGACAAAATTGTAACTGATCTCGCACCGAAGAATCCTGAGACGTAAAAAAAGTTGGTATATCGAGCAAACAAGAGAACTCGAATACCCAGGAACGCGCTGAGTTTTAGTGATGACGTCCGCCTTAACTAAGGCAGCAATTACATTACCTCCGCGGAATTAGCGATTTGTTTTCAGGATTATCCAAATAAAAATTGCTGCGATCAAACGCAATATCGCGACATTGTTGCGATGGCTGAGGAAAAACTTCCACGCGTCGTGGTCGTCGGTGGTGGTTTTGGCGGGCTCGAGGCTGCAAAGAAATTGGCTTGCGAGAACGTTCACCTCACCGTCATCGATCGAACCAATTATCACCTTTTTCAGCCTCTCCTTTATCAGGTCGCTACCGCAGCGCTGTCCCCAGCGGACATTGCTGCTCCGATCCGCGCGATTCTGCACAAGTGCAAGAATGTCGAAGTCATTCTGGCTGAAGTTCAATCGGTCGACGTAAACACGCGGCTCGTTCATGCGGGGGATCTCGACGTCCAATACGACTATTTGATTCTCGCAACCGGGGCCCGGCATTCCTATTTCGGGCATCCGGAATGGGAGCGTCTCGCGCCGGGCCTGAAAAGCCTGGAAGATGCCGTGGAAATTCGGCGCCGCATTTTGATGGCGTTCGAATACGCCGAAAAAATTTCCGACCCCGCAGCGCGTGCTGCGGCAATGACCTTTGTTATCATCGGGGCTGGGCCTACCGGAGTGGAAATGGCGGGAGCGATTGCTGAGATCGCGCGTCACACTTTAGCGCGCGATTTCCGTCATATCGATCCGTCGAGCGCGCGAGTGGTGTTGATTGAAGGCGAACCGCAGGTGCTGGCGGCGTTTCCGGAAGACTTGCGCACGAGCGCGATGAAGCAATTGCAGGATCTTGGGGTGGAGATTCGCACCGGAGTGCACGCAACCGATCTCACGGAAGCGGGGCTGAGGGTGGGCGACGAGTTCATACCGTGTCGGGTGAAAATTTGGGCGGCGGGTAACAATGCCTCCTTTGTTGGAAAGTCACTTGGCGTGCCGGTCGATCGGGTCGGCCGCGTCCTCGTGCAGGATGATCTAACGATTCCTGGACATCCGGAGGTGCAGGTAATCGGCGATCTGGCCAACCTCACCGGCAAAGACGGGAAACCGTTGCCCGGGGTTTCGCCGGTCGCAATGCAACAGGGCCGCCACGCCGCCCGCAATATTCTGAACATGATCGAAGGCCGAAAGCCACAGCGATTCTGGTATTTCGACAAGGGCAGTATGGCAACAATCGGTCGCAACAAGGCGGTGGCCGATTTGCACATGCTCCACCTGAGCGGATTGCCGGCCTGGGTCGCCTGGTTGTTCGTGCACATCCTGTTTCTCGTCGGATTCCGCAACCGGGTTGTCGTTCTTTTCCAATGGGCCTGGGCGTATTTCACATTTAATAAGGGCGCGCGATTGATCACCCGAAACTTCCAAGCCGAAACGCGGCCACCGGCGTGAAATAGTTAACGAATTTAGCGACTTGGTGATTTAACGATTTGACTTGGCTGCACGGCTCGACGGAGTCTCGCCCTACCAATTCGTTGCTCGCGAGGTCACTGGTAGGGCGACGCTCTGCGGAGCCAAAATCGTTAAATCATTAAATCGTTAAATCAGTAAATGGAGGCCGCGCATCATCGCATCGCGATCGTCGGGACTGGCGCGATCGGCAGCTTTTACGGTGGCAGGCTCGCCCTTGGCAGACGCGATGTTCATTTCCTTGTCCGAAGTGGGTTCGATCAAATTAAACGTTCTGGTATTCGCATCCGCGGGAAGAAGGAAAATTTTCATGTTGCCGGAGCGCAAGTTTACCAGAACTCGAGCCAGATCGGACCATGTGACTTGGTCCTGGTCGCGCTCAAAGCGACACACAATAATGCATTGCTCGAGTTAATTCCGCCGCTGCTGCATCAGGATACAATTTTGCTCACCCTCCAAAATGGATTGGGTAACGAAGAATTTCTCGCTCAACATTTCGGAGCCGAACGGGTGATGGGTGGACTGTGTTTCATTTGTCTCAACCGCATTTCTCCCGGCCTGATTGAGCATCTCGATTACGGACATCTCAACCTTGGCGAACTTGCAGGCGTAGCCAAAGCGCGGACGCACAATCTCGCGCGGGAATTTAGGCAGTGTGGCGTGGAGTGCCGAGTAGTCGACAACCTGATGGAGGAACATTGGCACAAACTGGTTTGGAACATTCCTTTCAATGGCCTGACTATCGCAGCGGGGGGAATCACGACCGCAGATATTTTGCGCAACGATTCGCTCCGCTCAGTGGCGATAGCGTTGATGAACGAAGTCATCGTGGGAGCGAAGAGCTGCGGTTACAATTTGCCGAGGGATGTTGTACTTGAACAAATCAAGCGCACCGAAACGATGGGAGCATACAAACCATCGACACTTCTCGACTTGGAAGCTGGACGTGTGCTCGAAGTCGAAGCGATTTGGGGAGAACCGCTGCGCCGCGCTCAGGCAAAGGGGGCGGCGATGCCGCGATTGGAGCAGCTTTATACGCGTCTGAAGGCTCTGGATGCGCGACGGAAATGAAATTACCTTCGCCGCCAGCGATAACGATCCGAAATGTTCAGCGCAGCGTTTTGGTTTCGACACGCAAGTTGCAACGCTTCGCTGGAATTGCTTGCAAACTTGTATGGCAAGCCAGGCATGCAAAATCCGAGATCGCGTCTCTAAACCAGATCTACGTCCTGATTGTGAGCGATCGGCGAATGGCCGCGCTGCATAAAGAATTCTGCAGCGTTCCGGGTGCTACCGATGTCCTCACATTTCAGCACGGTGAAATCGTAATCAGCGCGGATACGGCCGCGACGCAAGCGCGAGTGTTTCACACCAGCGTCACCGCTGAGATTCAATTATATGTGCTACATGGTTTGCTCCATCTGGCAGGGTTCGATGACGCGACGCCATCCAAGGGCAGGCAGATGCATCAATTGCAAAAGAAATTGATGACGACCATTCTCCGGAGCAGCTGATAGTCGTGCAAGCAGGGAGCAAGTTGTCTGCAAGGTGGAAGGCACCTCAGTGCGCCGCCTGATGGCTAATCCATAGTCCGGTTTGAAGGAAAAAGGCTGCGTGTTAACCTTTTTCATGAATCGGCTCCGGCGGAATAGAGCGGCACAATGCGCAGTCTTGTCCGTCGTCGATGTCCCGTGCGGCGCTCTGGAGATGCCGGCAATCGAAAAGCAGGAAGCAACCAGCGAAGAAATCGAAATGCCGTGGAACGTCATCGTTCACAATGATCCGGTCAATTTGATGAGCTATGTGACGATGGTGTTTCAGCGCATTTTTGGTTATCCGAGAGAAAGAGCGGAAAAGCACATGCTGGAGGTGCACCACAACGGGCGTTCCATTTTGTGGAGCGGGGTGCGTGAGCGCGCCGAGCTCTACGTTCAGCAACTACATGGCTATCTCCTTCTCGCGACCATCGAGAAAATCGGCTGATGGAAATTTGCCGACAGAACGAGGCCCTCGAGATTCGCGAGCTCGATCCGTTTTTGGCAGAATTACTCCGGCAAATTCCGGAAAGCGCGCAGCCCAAAGATTCGCCGGCGGCAGAAGAACGTCTCTTCAGTCCGCCGGCAGCGCCGGAAGAAAAAGTTTTGTGTGCGGAGTGGAAGCTTTACGTTGTTCCCGAACTGCGCCGCCTTTTCCAATCCGCTACCGAAACGGTTCGAGAGGATCTCCAACAGTTGCGATGCACCGATAAGCCATTCGCGAACTGTACTCTGCGCATTCCAATGGCGCATGCCGACGCCTGGTTGAGCGCGCTGAATCAAGCGCGGCTAGCAATTGCCGCGACCTACCAATTCAGTGACCACGAATTGTGCGACCATTATCGCTCGCCATTGGGCAGTCGCCGTGACCTGAGTCTCTTTCAGGTAAACTTCTACGGCTTTCTCCAGGAGTTTATCTTGCGCGAGATGGAAGGGAACGATTGAAGCTGCGACCTCGAACGGCGAAGGCGAACGGGAGCGCTGCATCTCGAAGCATGGGTGGGTCGGCTGCTGCGTCGGGCGATGCCAAATAACAAAATTGCGGCAGCTTCGCCGCACTTACCTTAATATCGAGGTCCGAGCCGGACCTGCGATAGGGATTCTCCATTCACCGGCTGCGTCCTGAAGGCAGTACGCTGCGGATTCTCAGAACGGGTGTCAGCGCGTCTGCCGGTTCTTTACCATTTCCATCAAGCGCGTTTTGATCTGATCGGACGCCTTCGCTGGCTTTAGACTCAGGGCGAAGGCTTCACTCAACGAATAGCATTCGGCGATGAACGCTTCGGCTTTCTGGCCGAACTGGCGGCGCGCTTGCTCGAACTCCGCCATTTCGTCCGCCTCCAATGCGCCGATAACAAAGAGCCGGGTCCGGTTCTGAAAATCCTTAAAGCTCATCGCGTAGCTCCTTCAGACCGTCATAAATTTTTTTCAGGCCCAGTTCCAGGCGAGTCTTGACGGTTCCCAGAGGTGTATTCGTATTTGCGGCGATTTCGCGCTGACTCATACCGCGAAAAAATGCCAGCTCGATGGCTTGTTGCTGCGGCGGGGGAAGCATTCCGATCACCCGGCGTATCAAAACGCGCCGGTCGCCGTCGAGAATTTCTTCTTCAGTGGAATTGTGCACCCAGGCGTCGGGTTGCTGTTCAGTCTCCTGTTGTAAACGCTCCTCTGCACGCAAGTAAGCTTGCTTTTTACGCAACCCGTCGATCGCTCGCCGTCGTGCCAGCGTGACCATCCATCCAAGCGGTTTGCCCTTGGCCGCTGAGAAATTTTTCGCCTGATTCCAAATTTCCATAAAAATTTCTTGCAGCAAGTCGTCTGCCTCGGCCTCGTTATGAATGACCCTTAAGACCAACGCCTTCAGTATCCCATTGTAGCGATCATAGAGTTGGGACAACGCTTCAGGATCCTCCCGCTGAATGCCTTGCATCAATTCCAAGTCAGTGGGCGATCCTGGCTTCGGCTCGGCCGGCCGCAGAGCATGCGATTTCTCGGTTTCGCTCTCGTTCTCTGGAGTTGGTGACCTTCGCGTTTTCAAATGTCGTCGCGCCTAAATAATGTGGAATTGCCTGCCCTTCCGATTCGATGCCAAAGGCCCGTAAGGCCGCCACTTTCATGTGGAATCAAAAGAGCGTCCAACGGTATCGCCATAACTCGGCATTGCATCGCGCTCGGCCTCGCGCGAAAAGTTTCAGATCATGTCTGACACGCTTTGGTTCAAGGACGCCATCATTTACGAGCTGCACGTGAAGACGTTTCACGACAGCGACGCGGATGGCGTCGGCGATTTCCGCGGCTTGATCGAGAAGCTCGATTATCTCCAGGAACTGGGTATCAGCGCGATCTGGCTCCTGCCTTTTTATCCATCGCCGCTCAAAGATGACGGCTACGACATCGCCAATTATCTCGATGTTAATCCAAACTACGGCACGCTTGATGACTTTCGTGCCTTTCTCACTGCGGCGCACGACCGCGGGCTTCGCGTCATTACCGAGCTCGTTATCAACCATACCTCCGATCAAAACCCCTGGTTCCAAAAATCGCGCCGCGCGCCATCGGGTTCGCCCGAGCGCGAGCTTTATGTCTGGAGCGACACCGCGGAAAAATACAAAGACGCGCGCATCATCTTCAAAGATTTTGAGACCTCGAACTGGTCGTGGGACCCGATTGCGAAAGCGTATTACTGGCACCGCTTTTATTCGCATCAGCCGGATTTGAATTTCGACAATCCCGCGGTGCACGAACTGGTGGAGCAGGTCTGCGATTTCTGGCTCAGTCTTGGGGTCGATGGCCTCCGGCTGGATGCGATTCCTTATCTATATGAGCGGGAAGGTAGCAACTGCGAAAATCTCCCCGAGACGCACATCTATTTGAAAAAACTGCGATCGCATATCGATGCGCATTTTAGCGATCGCATGCTTTTGGCTGAGGCGAACCAGTGGCCGGAGGATGCGGCCGCGTATTTCGGGAACGGGGACGAGTCCCACATGAATTTTCACTTCCCGCTCATGCCGCGAATGTTCATGGCGCTGCAAATGGAAGATCGCTTTCCCATTATCGATATCCTCGAACAGACACCACCGATTCCCGACAACTGCCAGTGGGCAATGTTTCTGCGCAACCACGACGAGCTCACGCTCGAGATGGTGACGGACGAGGAACGCGACTACATGTGGCGCGTTTACGCGAACGACCCAACCGCGCGTATTAACCTTGGCATTCGACGGCGGCTGGCACCCTTACTGGCGAACAGCCGCCGCAAAATCGAGCTCCTAAACATTCTCCTTTTTTCACTGCCTGGCACTCCCGTTTTGTATTACGGCGACGAAATCGGCATGGGCGACAATTTTTATCTCGGCGATCGCAATGGCTGCCGCACACCGATGCAGTGGAGCGCCGATCGGAATGCCGGCTTTTCCAAAGCTAATCCGCAGCAGCTTTATCTGCCGATTACGATTGATCCCGAATACCACTACGAAGCGATTAACGTCGAGAATCACCAGAAGAATCTCTCATCGTTGCTTTGGTGGATGCGACGCGTTATCGCGATGCGCAAGAATTACCGGGCGTTCTCCCGCGGTTCGCTCGAATTTTTGTTCCCGGAAAATCCAAAAGTACTCGCCTTCCTGCGACGCTCCGAAGACGAGACAATTCTAGTGGTGGTGAATCTCTCCCGCTTTTCGCAACCAGCAGAACTCGATCTCGCAAAATTCTCCGGCTGTGTTCCAATGGAAGTTTTTAGCCGCAATCGATTTCCGGCAGTTCGTAAGTCCCGTTATCCGCTGACGCTCGGCCCGCACGCGCACTACTGGTTTGTTTTGCAATCGCCCTCGGCTGCGAGTCGTGCCCGGAAGCGCGTACGCACCCCAACCATCGCGGCAGCGCCCGCACTTTCCGAACTTCTGTCCGGTTCGCCGCGGCGTGATCTCGAGCGCACCATTCTTCCGTCCTACCTCACGGGTTGCAGATGGTTCGGCGCAAAGGCGCGCACGATTCGCGAGCTCCGGATCATCGATGATCCCCTGATCTCGCCGCATCCCGACGGCCCGCGTCACGTTCTAATTGAAGTAAATTATACTGAAGGCGCGGCGGAAATTTACACCCTGCCCTTGCAGGTCGCGCGCGATGAAAATGCGCAGCGCATTTCGGGTGAAGCTCAGCACGCGGTTATAGCCACGTTCGCCGATAGCAACGCCATTTTGCACGACGCGACTTTTGATCCCGACTATCGCGGCGAGATTTATCGCATCATTCGCGAGCAGCGAAGATTGCGAGCGCGACGCGGCGAAATCGTTGGGTCGACGACGGCTAAATTCGCAGCGGCGCCGGACATGAGCGGGAATTCCACCGTGATGAGGGGGGAACAAAGTAATTCCTCCATTTTGTTCGGCGACAAATACTTTTTGAAAATCTTTCGTAAACTGGAGGAGGGGATTAATCCCGACGTCGAGATCACGCGGTTCCTGACGGAACGCGCAAGATTCCCGAACGTTCCGGCGTTTAGCGGAACCCTGGAATATCGTTCCGGAAAAAACACGGTCGTGCTCGCGCTCATTCAATCTGCGATCGCGAACGAAGGTGACGCGTGGACTTTTACTCTTGACTCAGTGGGCAGTTATTACGAGCGCGTCCTGTCCCGCAAAGCGGGCCTGGACGGAGCCGGTTCGGCCCAGCTCATACAGGAATTGATTGGTGGGATTTACCCGGAGAAAGCGCGGCTGCTCGGTCAACGAACTGGAGAGCTGCATCGCGCACTTGCTTCCGAGAGCGACGATCCAGCCTTCGCGCCCGAGGCGTTCAATGCCATGGCGCAGCGGAGCGTCGTGCAATCGATGCGGGCTTCCTCGCGCCGCGCCTTCGAATTACTCCGGAAAAAGCTGGATGATTTGCCGGACGCGTTTCGCACGGAAGCTGAGGAAGTGCTCGCGGCAGAGAAACAAATTCTGGCGCGGGAGCGGCGTTTGCTCGAGCAACGTTCCGCCGCGCACAAAATTCGTATCCACGGCGATTTTCATCTCGGGCAGGCGCTTCATACCGGCCGCGATTTTATTTTCCTCGATTTCGAAGGAGAACCGGCGCGTCCGCTCGGCGAACGCAAACTGAAACGCTCCGCGTTGCGTGATGTCGCCGGGATGATGCGCTCGTTTCAATACGCGGCCTACAGCGCGCTCTGGCAACCTGCGATGCGATCAGAAGACGTCCCGTTTCTCGAGAGATGGGCCGATGTCTGGTATCGCGAAATGAGCAGCACTTTTTTGCAAAGTTACCTTGCCGCGACCAGCGACGCGCCTTTCATCCCGCGAAATGAAGGCGATCTGCGGATCGCGCTCGAAGCTTATCTTTTAGACAAAGCCGTCTACGAAATCGGTTACGAACTAAATCATCGGCCTGACTGGGTTGTCATTCCCATTCGCGGAATCAAACACATTTTGAAATCGACGTAACTCGAAGAATTTTCTGCGGATCGGGTATCGCACGCGTGTCGCGTGTAGTGCCAGTCCGGCTCGGACCGATCGCGTCCTCGCGATCGCGGGCTTTTCAAAAGATTGTTTTGGCGAGACGCCAAAACCAACACGCGAGACGCGTGCGCTACCCGAAACCGGAAATCTTGCTATGATGCCGGCGTATGACCTCACAAGTCCTGTCCGAAAAAGTTGGTGTCGTTTTTGGCGTGGCAAACAAACGAAGCATTGCCTGGGCGATTGCAAAGGCCTGGGCGGCGGCGGGCGCGCGTTTAGTTTTTAATTATCAGGGCGAAAGGATAAAAGAGAACGTCGCTGAACTAGTCGCAGAATTCGGCGAAAACGTTCCGCTCTATCCCTGTGATGTTTCCAGCGACGAAGAGATCGCAAAGTTTTTTCAAGAAGTGCGTGGTCAGACGGATCGACTGGATTTGCTTCTGCATTCGGTCGCGTTCGCACCGAAGGAAGCACTCGAAGGCGACTTTGTGAGCACGACGCGAGACGCTTTTCGGATGGCGCACGATATCAGCGCTTACTCGCTGGTGGCGCTGGCGCGTGAAGCGGCGCCGTTCATGACCAACGGTGGAAGCATTGTCGCAATGACTTATTACGGTGCCGAGAAAGTGGTGCCGCACTACAACGTGATGGGCGTGGCCAAAGCCTCGCTCGAAGCTTCCACCCGATATCTCGCCTACGATCTTGGCCCGAAGAAAATTCGTGTGAATTGTATTTCCGCCGGTCCGGTCAATACCCTGGCTGCTCGTGGTATCAGCGGGTTCATGTCGATGCTAAAGCATTACCAGGAGCGGGCCCCATTACGCCGAAGCTGCGATCCGGCGGAACTCGGCGCAACCGGGGTTTTTCTCGCGAGCGACAACGCGGCCGCGATTACGGGGCAGGTGATTTATGTCGACGGCGGTTACCAAATCATGGGCTTGTGATGGGCCGAGTTTTTGCAACGGGCGGCTTGGAAACTGCCGCTCACTTGATCTTATGATTGCACGCATCTGGCGCGGTTGGACCAACCGGCAGGACGCAAGAGCTTACGAGGAGATGTTGCGGGACGAAATATTTCCGGGGATTGCACGGCGCAACATCAAGGGTTATCACGGCGCGGAATTGTTTATTCGTGAAGACGGCGATGAAGTCGAATTCGCCACCCTATTGCGATTCGACTCGATGGAAGGGGTAAAGGAGTTTGCCGGTGAAAACCAGAGCAAACCGGTGATCTATCCCAAGGCCGAATCGCTCCTCGCTCGAATGGACGAACAGTCCCGGCATTATCAGATAGTGATTTCTCTTTGAGAATTGTAGGGCAGGCGCTCCGCCTGCGGCGATCACTTGGGCACGCCGAGCGCTTGCCCTACCACGCTGCCGCGGCAAAGCTGCGGGATGGACCTGTCCTTGCAGCTGCGGCATTTGCTGGGTGACGACGTGGTCGCGGATGACGAACAAACATTGGCTGAGCACAGCGGTGACAAATGGTTCGCTCACGAAAGTCCGGAAGTTGTAGTCTTCGCCCGGTCGACCGACGACGTCTGCAAGCTCTTGCGATTTGCTAACGAGAATAACATTCCGGTGACTGCGCGCGGGGCCGGCTACGGTTACGTCGGAAGCTGTGTTCCGATTCGGCGCGGGATCGCGCTTTCCCTCGCGCACATGAACCGGATCAAAGAAATCAATTTTGCCGACGCTGTCGCGATTGTGGAGCCCGGCGTGATCACCGCCGAGCTGAAACGAGCCGTCCGTCACGAGAAACTGTTTTATCCGCCTGATCCGGCGAGCCTCGAGCACTGCACCCTTGGAGGGAACGTCGCAACCAACGCCGGCGGCCCGCGTTGCCTCAAATACGGTGTCACCCGCAATTACGTAATCGGTCTCGAGATTGTGTTGGCAAACGGTGACCTGCTTCGAAGCGGGGGCCGCGTTCACAAAAACAAAACCGGGTTCGATTTGATCGGTCTCTTTGTCGGATCGGAAGGAATGCTAGGCATTGTTACCGAGATTACGCTGAAGCTTCTTCCGCTCCCACCGGCGCGCGTGACTTTATCGGCGTCGTTCAACACGATGTCAGAAGCAGCGGCGCTGGTGCAGGAAATTTTTGCCGCTGGATTTCTGCCGTCGTCACTCGAGATCGCAGACAAATTTACTTTGGAAGCGGCGCGACGCGATTCCGCGGCGGCGCATGTTCCGCCCGGTAACGCACATTTGCTCGTTGAACTCGACGGACAGGAAGAAAGCGTCGCCGCCGAAATGGAAAAAATTCGCGATTTGGTTACGAGCCGGAAGCCGTCAGCGCTCGAGATTGCAGGGAATGAAGCTGGCTCCGAAAAATTGTGGGCACTTCGTCGCGAATTCAGCAATTCATTGCGCGCGACCGGGCTGACAAAATTGAATCAGGACATCGTCGTTCCGCGAAGCCGGCTGGTCGATTTGATCGCGCTTGCTGAAAAACTTTCCATGCGATCCGGCTTTCCGATTGCCTGTTTTGGCCACGCCGGAGACGGCAACATTCACGTCAACATCATGGCGGACCGCTATAATCGCGAAGCCACGGTGCGCGACAAAGTGCAGGAGACGCTCGATGAATTATTCCACCAGGTCCTAGCGTGGGGCGGAGTGATTACTGGAGAACACGGAATCGGACTGGCGAAAAAACGCTGGTGGCCGGAAGCCAGTGGTGAAGTCGCAAGCCATTTGCATCAAGCGCTCAAGCACACATTGGATCCGAAAAACATCCTGAACCCTGGCAAATTTCTGGGGTGAGTAAATGAGGTAGGGACCTCAGTGTCCCGACGCTTCCGTCACAACTGCATTTCGGCGAAAATGGCGTTGTGATCGCTCGATCCTCTCGACATTTCGATCACCCGAGCGGAGTTGAATTTGCCGTTGCGGACAAAGATGTGATCAAAACAAGCGGCCGGGAAAAATTTATCCGCCGGCAAACTAATGCGACGGGCAAAAGGAATATCCTGCCAGCACCACGAAAAACCGTTGTCACGCAACACGCGCGTAGTTTTTTCACCGGCGAAACGTGAATCGTCCGGCGCAGTATTAAGATCACCGCCAATGATGCAGCTTACGGTTCCCAGCTTGCCGTAGGCGTCATTCATTGCATGCATGTGCGCGGTAAGCTGCCGCATCGATTCTTCGCGGATGGCGATATCTTCGGAAACTTCGCCGCGATTACTCTTCAAATGGATTCGTAGGCAGCAAAGGCAAATCCTCGTGGTGGAACGAGTGCACCATTCGGTTTCCACATTTCGACCCAGGCACTCAGGGGCTGAAAACGGCTCGCAATAGCGACCTGCTGTCCGACCTCCTGGCCCTCGCGCGGAGGAAAGTTTGAAACCACATCAACCTTCATTCCAGCAAGCGGCGCGATTGCGATTGTCGCCTTGGAAAAATCCCGCACCTCCTCCATTCCGAGCACGTCGACGTTGATCTTTCGCATGTCGCGGTGCACGGATGCAGTCTGCGCGCGTTCGCTGGAGGCGGTTGGGAAAGGATGACGGCCGGGAAACCATTGAATATTCCAAAAGGCGACTCGCACCGCCTGAGGAGAAGCGCCGGCGTCTTGTGCGGCGCAATTTCCGCTGATCGCGATAAAAATGACAAATCCAATCCATCTGAGTGCGGGCATGCGGCGATGATACCGCAGATGAAACGGGCGCGCTCCATTTAGTATTGCAGCAGATTGACTTCAACGACCTTGGTCGCAAAGCTCCAGCGTGCAGGAATTGCATGAAAAGATTGAGCGGTCGCTCCTGAAAAGCTTTATCACCGTCTTCAGCTTAATCTTGCTACTCGGTCTTGGCGGTTATTTCAGCGTTACGGCATTTCAGGCCTGGCAGGTGAGACGACTGCTGGAGAAAGCGAACGCGCTCGTAAACGAGGGCAATTATAACCGCGCCAGCTTGGATGCGCGTCGTGTGCTGGAGCTGGATCCGAAGGACGCCGATGCGATGCGAGTAATTGCGCGATCTGCCGAGAGTGCTGGTTTGCGGAGCGCGATTGAGTTTTGGCGGCGAGTAACCGAGTTGAGCGGAAATGCTGAAGGCGATGTTACTACGGCGTGATCTTGGCTGGCAGTGGTGACTTTCCGCAAGCGGCAAAATTTCTTGATCTGGGAGCAAAAGCGAATTTATTACTGGAAGAAAGAAAACTGGTAGAAAAGGCGCAGCTTACAATCGCGAGGCGTTAGCTTTTTCGTTGAGTATCACGCGCATTCCGCGCGGTAAGATCGATTCTTAATGAAAGGGAAAGCTCCTTCGCCGTCGCGCTCAAAACCCGATGAAGCCTGGAACATTCACTCATACTTTGGCGGTGATCCTTTCGTCGATCACTTCATTCTTTACGCATTCCGCACCGGCGAAAATTCTGCCGGCAAAGGAAAAGATGACCAAGAA
>QHPN01000260.1 GCA_003219115.1 Verrucomicrobiota bacterium
CGTGCAGGCGCATTCGCGGGCCGTAGGTATTAAAAATGCGCACAATTTTGGTATCGACCTCGTGATAACGGTGATAGGCCATGGTCATCGCTTCGGCGAAACGTTTGGCCTCGTCGTAAACGCCGCGCGGGCCGATCGGGTTCACGTTGCCCCAATAATCTTCTTTCTGCGGATGGACCAAGGGGTCGCCGTAGCATTCCGAGGTCGAGGCCAGAACGAACGTCGCCTTTTTGTCCTTGGCCAGGCCGAGGGTGTTGTGGGTCCCAAGCGCTCCCACTTTCAAAGTCGGGATCGGCAGCTCGAGATAATCGATGGGACTGGCCGGAGAGGCGAAATGGAAGACGAAATCGATCTTTTGCTCGGGTAGGAAAATGAAGTTCGAAACGTTGTGGCGAATGAAATGATAATTTTCGTTGCCCGCCAGATGACCGATGTTCGCAACGTTCCCAGTCACCAGATTGTCGATGGCAATGACGCGGTGTCCTTCGGCCAACAGGCGATCGGTCAAGTGCGACCCAAGAAAACCGGCACCGCCAGTTACCACCGAAACGGGCTTAGCAGAGGGAGACATGCTGGAGTGATCTTTCTAATTCAGGCTACCCTGGCTGACGAGCAATTTCCGCTTGCTTAAGAAAAATAAACCACGAGACACACGAAACGACACGAAAAGGGAATACATTGAAAATTCGAGGCGGAAAGATGTCCGCTAAACACGCCAAATAACGCCAAAGGAAATTCGCTTTGTTTTTTAATGTGTTCCGTGGACCAGTTTTAGCGGCTTTTAGCGTATTTGGCAGATGAAAAGAAACGTGCGCATTCTTTCCGGCATTCAACCGACCGGCATTCTTCACATTGGCAACTACTTCGGCATGATGCGGCCGGCGATCGCGCTCCAGGATGAAGGCGAAGCGCTCTACTTTATCGCCGATTATCACGCGCTCACCAGCCTGCGCGATCCCCTCGCCTTGCGCGAAAATAGCCGGCGCGTGGCCCTCGATTTCCTCGCTTGCGGATTGAATCCGGACAAGGCCGCGCTCTTCCGGCAAAGCGATGTGCCACAAGTCACCGAGCTAGCTTGGATTCTTTCGACCGTAACCCCGGTGTCACGACTTGAACTCGCGCATTCTTACAAGGATAAGATCGCGCGTGGCGCAACAGCGGCCGCCGGCCTGTTTACTTACCCGGTTTTGATGGCAGCCGATATTCTGATTTACGACAGCGATATCGTCCCGGTGGGGAAGGATCAAAAGCAACACCTCGAAATCGCCCGCGATATCGCTACGCGCATTAACGAAACATTTGGGTCCATGCGGGAAGGGCAGGTCTTGAATTTGCCGGAAGCACGGATTCAGGCGCAAACAGAAGTTGTTCCCGGGATCGATGGTCAAAAAATGAGCAAGAGCTACGGCAACACTATCGATATTTTTGGAGACGAAAAAGAAATGCGCAAACGGGTGATGAGCATCGTGACCGATTCAACGCCGGTAGAGGCGCCCAAGGATCCGGACACGTCGACCATTGTGCAACTTTACGCGCTGGTCGCTTCCAAAGAGGAGGTCGAAGAGATGCGGGAGCAGTTTAGAAAAGGCGGCTGTGGCTACGGCGATTTCAAAAAGCAGTTGTTCGAAAAACTGTGGGATTATTTCGCGCCGATGCGGAAACGGCGTGACGAAATCCTGCGGCACCAGGATTACATCGAGAGCGTCCTCGCCCAGGGCGCCGGACGTGCAAACTCGATCGCGGACGGAGTGATGAAACGCGTGCGAAAAGCGGTCGGTCTGTAGCGGCTCCGCCCGTCCGGCTCGGACTCTATGACCGCCGAAAATTTCAATCCCGGCGGTCATAGACCGCCGCTACAGTTAGCAACCTTGCTGTTTCACGTTGTCCCAAATGCAAGGACTGACGCGGTCGTCGGCAAGCACGGCGACGCCATCAAGATCAAATTGCGCGCGCCCGCGGTGGAAGGAAAAGCCAACGCAGCACTGATCGATTTCGTGGCGGCGCATTTGCAAATCTCAAAGCATGCAATTGTGCTGGAGCGCGGCCACAAATCGCGCGACAAAATTGTGCGCATTGAAGGCCTGGGCGGAGACGAGGTTCGCCGACGGTTGATGTAAACCATCGGCCAGGTCGCAAACTAATTTCGCCTTGTGGAGAAGGATCCGCTAGACACACGAAAGGACGCTAACGAAGGAAGATGCTCCGATTTTGGTGTCCTTTAGCGTCTTTAGCGGATGAAAACTGGCTGGCTAACGCTTCGCCGTTCGCCTGGCTCGGCCGAAATCTACCTCGCCAGTTTCTTCGCTTCCTCGGCGATTTTTTCGGCGGCGCCGTTCATGAACATGGTCGGGTTCTGGGCCGCTGCGAGCCCGCCGCCAAGGGCCCAACTATTTTTGTCCACCTTGATTGTACCGATCTGTCCGTCACCGCCGTTTCGAAAAGCCACGTTGGACTCGAAAAACGCACTGCCGGCGCCCATTCCGACAAACAAGCGAAGCGTCGAGTTTCCTTCCTCGAACTTGGTGATGTTGCCAGTAATGACCAGAGTGTTGGCATCCGGTTTACGATTACGGCCCACTGTCGAAAAAGCTCCAGTGTTGCGGATTTCTTCCGCAATTCGGTCCGGGAAAT
Source organism: Verrucomicrobiota bacterium (assembly GCA_003219115.1). Taxonomy (GTDB): domain Bacteria; phylum Verrucomicrobiota; class Verrucomicrobiia; order Chthoniobacterales; family UBA10450; genus AV69. Next base: position 2,632 of record QHPN01000260.1, read on the forward strand.
AGGTCTTGGCCATGGCGACCCCGGGCCCCGGTTCGGCCACACTGCTGGTAAAATCCTGCACCATTACTTTGGAAAACTTGCGCACCGAACTGAGATTCGTGGTTTGCAGCGGAGTAGTCGTTCCGCAGGCGGCGAGGAAAAGACAACAGAGCAAAGCAGAGATGTGAAGAGAAGGTTTCATAATTGGCGGGTGAGCTGACCCGCTCGAGGACGCAATGTCGAGCGAATTAATTTCTCAGGCGCTGATTACGGCGGGTGGTTTCAGTTCACCAAAGATCAGCCGACCGCCTGCAGTTAGCAGCGTACTCGAGACCACAATCTTCACTGTCTTTCCAATCAATGAGCGGGCGTGATTGATCACGATCATGGTCCCATCCGGCAGGTATCCCACGGCTTGGTGCGGATCGCGTCCTTCCTTGATCAGATGCAATTCCATTTCGTCGCCTGCCAGAACGACCGGCCGCAGGGCGTGCGCCAGATCATTCAAGTTCAACGTGGTGACCTGTTGCAAACGCGCCACCTGACACAGTGAATTATCATTGGTGAGGAGCCGCGCCTGCAACACCTTGGCCGCGCGCACGAGGCGTTCATCGACCGAGCCCTCGCTCGATTCACTCTCATGAATCGTTAGCTCGATCTCTTTCGACCGTTGCAATTGATTCAAAATCTCGAGCCCGCGCCGGCCACGCTCGCGTTTGACCGGTTCGCGCGAATCCGCCAGCGCCTGCAATTCCGTCAGAACAAAGCGCGGCACGATCAGGGCGCGACTGAGAAAACCGGTGGAACACAATTCCGCGATGCGTCCGTCGATGATGGCGCTGGTATCCACCACCACGGTTCGGGCTCGGAGCCTTCACGTGTAAAACGGACGTAGGGAATGATGAGCGAGAATTCATCGCGATTACTTCGCATCGCCAGCATCATTCCGAAGTAAGCGAAGATCACGTAAATCACCAGACGGACCCACCACTGGGTTTCGTCGGGTTGATACCGTAAAATCTGAGAGGCGCTCAGCAGATTCGCGAAGATGAGACCGAGCAACAGACCAAAGGTGGCCGAAGAGAAAGCCCGCAGGGTGATTCCCTTGAGAAGTCTGTCTAACAGGACAACACAGAGTCCCAGCACCGCCCCGAAAAGGAGACCGGGAATAAGGCTATCGAACAGCTCACTGGAGACTAACGCGCCTATGACCCCGCAGGTGGTCACAAACAGGACCCGCAGAAGGTTAACAGTAGAAAGCGGTGTCATATCTCAGGGAGAACTCCGCCGCTTCGCCGGTGAGGGCGAAGGTGCCGCCTTGGCCGCGGAATCACGATAAAAGAGGACGCCGTGTGCACGTAGGTTTGCCACCAACGCACGCATATCGCGGGCCATATCGGAATCCTTTATCAGGCTGGCAAGCAATCCGTTTCCATTGGTCGCCTCCCGCATCAACTGTGTAGCCGCCGAAAAAGTCTTGCGCGCCTCGCTGATTGTGCCCTGCAAATCATCCGCATCTTTTTTTGCCGACGTCATCGCGGCATCGGCTTTTTCAACGACGCCATCCAGCTTTTTGGAGGATTGCGCGAGCGCATTGGTGGTCTCGTTCAAATGATCGATGCTCGTCCGCAAATTGTAGAGCGTCTCCGGCGACAAGGCTTCTGTATTCAGGCGCGTGAACGTGTTGTTGATGTTTTGCACGGTGCCGCGCAAATCGTCGATCAATTGGTTCCCTGCATGCGTCAGGTCATCCAATCCAGTGGGACGCGCGCCATCCACGACAGAATTTTTCCCCAAATACTCAGTTACTGGACCAGGCGGCGCGATCACATTGACGAATCGGTCGCCCAGCAATCCCGAACTTCCCACCGTAAGCTGACTGCCCTTCGCAATCTTAACGTAATCGTAAATGCGGAGCGGAACCGCCACCCCTTCCCCTTCCGGCAACAGCCGCGGTCCACCCCCCACCCGGCCAATTCTCGCGCCACTGAGCAAGACATCCGAGCCCTTGAGCAAACCGCTGGCGTCTTTGAAACGCACCGTCAGATCGTAATACGTTTTGAAGCCTTCGCCGAGGCGGCCAAACTTGACCACGAATCCAGCGATCACGGCGAGACCGATGGCCACGAAAACGCCAACTTTGAGCTCGAGCGTCCGATCCCGATTCATTTACCCAGGAGCATTCGCTAAATTCCGATCTTAGCCAGCGCGATCTTCCGCGTGCGGTCATACTATTACGCCCCGCGGATTGTCATCCCGAGCGCAAGCGAGGGACCTCACCCAAGGTCCGGGATCACACAAGCTAGCTTGGACGGTCACGCTCTACCCGTGGGATCCCTCAGTCCGAGCCGGACGGGCGTTGTCTACGCGGTTCGGGATGACAACCGCGCGGCTTGCGACCTTAGTGCGCCGCCGCTTCGGAGCGGCCCAGCAGGAAATCCTGGATGATCGGATCGTCGCATCGTTGCAACTCCGCAGGCGTGCCATCGAAATAGACCCGTCCTTCGTGGAGGTAGGCAACGCGATCGCCAACATGCATCGCGCTTTTCATGTCGTGTGTCACGACAATGCTCGTCATCTGAAATCGCTCCTGCAGACGGCGAATGAAGCGATTGATGCTGTCGGACACCACCGGGTCTAGCCCCGAAGTTGGTTCGTCGTAAAGGACGCACGACGGTTGCCGAATAATGGCACGCGCGAGGCCGACGCGCTTACGCATTCCGCCACTCAGGCTTTCCGGCATCTTGGCGTTCTCGCCTTGCAGCTCCACCACCTCGAGCACTTCATTGACACGCGCACGCACCCCCTTGACATCGCGCATACCGGCCTCGTGCAGTGGAAACGCGATATTCTCTTCCACCGTCATGGAGTCAAAGAGTGCGCCGCTTTGGAAAAGAATACCGACCTTTTGCCGGATACCAGTCAATTGCCGTTCGCTCATTCCGATAATGTTCTTGCCGGAAACCCAGATCTCGCCCGCATCCGGCTGCATCAATCCGATGAGATGCTTGAGCAACACCGATTTGCCGCCACCGCTGCGTCCGATAATTACGAGCGTTGCACCCACTGCGACGTCCAAGTCTACTCCGCGCAAAATCTGCTGGTCGCCGATGGCTTTGGGCAAATCGCGCACCGCAATCATCGCGCCATTGGTCATTCCTGGCTGATCACTGATCGGCATCGTCATCGCCAATCTTTCCCTCAACCGTCAAGCCTTCAACTGACCACTGCTTTGTAACTGCGCCCCAGCATAGCTCCGCCGGCATTGTAGCTGCCGCCGTCACCGGCGACAGAATCCTTTCTCCCCTTCATTCGTGATCGATCTCGACAATTTCACCCTGATAGGGCCATTCTTCTCTGCTCACCACCAATCCCGCTCGAATGGGATTGTCTCGGACATAATTCCATTTTTGCGAATAGCTTCCGCCGTTCCGGATCAGGTGATCAAAGAACCCGCGCCGCCAGAAACCAGCGGACAACGGAGATCTTGGGATTCTCGATATCGCGCGCATTGTTGTAGCTGCCGCTGTCTCAGCGGCAGAATCTTTTTCATGTCTGCCGCCGGTGACGGCGGCAGCTACAACACGTTTTAACCCACGCACCCATATTCCGAGATCGAATTTATGATCGCCCGCGACAAACAAATGAATGTGATCAGGCATAATGACATAGCGACCCAGAGCGATGTTATGATCAATGGCATTCCGCCCGTACGCGACCAGGGTTTCATGGGCACACTTCGAGGCCACAATTCGTCGTCGGTTCGCGGTACAGAAGGTCACAAAGAACAATGGCGGATCATATTTTTGAAATATGCAATCGAGGCGAGGGTTGGTTGTGGATCACGCTTCGGTTTTCGATAGAGAAGTTGGGGCTGCCGCGGCCCCAGCGGCAGAATCCCTCTTCTTCGCCTCTGCCGCCGGCGACGGCGGGCAGCTACAATGCCATCTGCTCCGGTCCACCAGTTCTTTCCTCATTGATACCCCGCTGGATACACAATGTTCAGTGCCATGGTCAGGAAGAAATTCGAGATCAAAACCGCCAGCGACGAAACCACCACCGCTTCGGTCGTGGCCCGACCAACGCCAACCGCGCCTTCACGTGTGGTCAAACCTTTGTGGCAGGAAATGAAGACGATCAATATCCCAAAGACGAACGCCTTCGACACTCCCATAATCAGATCCCGCATCCGTGTCCAGCGAACCATGTTGGCAACGTAGTAAGTGCCATTGATGTCCAGCATCACGATCGCCACGAGGTAGCTGGCGATAATTCCAAAGCCGATGCACTCGGCCACGAGCAACGGCATCGAGATCATCATCGCCAGAGCGCGCGGGACGACCAGATAATCGACCGGATAGACCGCGAGCGCGCGAAGGGCATCGATTTGCTCGGTCACTTTCATCGTCCCGATCTCGGCCGACATCGCCGCGCCGACCCGACCGGTCACCATTAGAGCAGAAAGGACCGGTGCCAGTTCACGGCAAATTGCCACCGAAACCACGGCGCCAGTAGCCGAACCCATCCCAATCTTGTTGAATTGAAAATAGGTCTGAGCGGCAAAAACGGCTCCGGTGAAGCCACCGGTTACGATCACGACCAGTTGCGACAACAATCCGATCTCGACAATTTGCTCGAGAAACAATCGCCATCGCAGCCGGTGGGTGAAAGTAGCGCGAAATGTATCGGCCGCCAACAGAACCACCTCTCCCAAATAGCGGACAAAAGCAACGAGTGGCGCGCCAATGGCAATGAAAAAACGCGCGATCATTTTCGCCCTCGCCTCTTTGCCCGCTCGGAGGAATCAGAAAGCGAGCGGCTGCGTCCTCGATTTTGAGCGCATTTCATCCGGCACCGCGCCAATGAAACGCGGTTCCAGTCCGATTTTACGAAACATCGCACGTAAGTCCCGAAGAGTAAGCGCAGTTTCGTCCATCTCCAGATAAACGAGATCGTGATTGCGATCGACCTTGTAGCGCAGGCCCGGAATTGCTTCCAGCTGGTGATCAAGCTCGAGAATCTTGTCGATGTCGCGTAAACCGGCGGCGTAAACTTCAAGCTCAATCATGCCCTCAATTCTACGAAGGTCGAGGCCGAAGCAAAAGCGAAAACGACGTTGCGTTGACCGGTTGCTTGGTGAACAAATCTGACGATGAAGCGCGCTTTTTGGTTGTTCGGAATGGTTCTGCCCCTGTTTCTCCTGGCTGGATGCGAAACAACGCTTCCAGGAATTCAGGCTGCGAAAGTGGAAATGGCCCAAAAATACGCCGCGGAAATGCCGGGCGACTATTTTATCGCCCGCCGGTATTATAAACCCGACTTCAAATTCTGGGGCTACGTCCGGCGTCCGGGGCAACCGTGGAGCGAATCGCAGCTCGTAATGTTGAATGAGAAGCAGAAGTTGGCCCCCGATCGCGAGCGCCTCGATTTCGGGAGCGATAACAATTACGAATACAAGCTTTACGGTTACTTCAGCGGCGACAAGGTCTACGAGCCCGCCAGCAACACCATTTACCCAGAATTCGTCCTCAAAGGCTACGAGGTCATCTCGACCAACCCGCCTCCGATTTTCTCCAGCCAACTTTCCGGCCGCGCCCAGGCTGAGGTGAGCCGATATCTGATCGAAAAACCGCAACTGTAGAAAGTCATTTGTCATGGTCGTTAAGGGCACGGTTCGCGATCCCGCGGTGGATGAATTCGTGCGCTATCTCACAGTGGAACGCAACGCCTCTGCGCGCACGCTCAAGGCGTACAGAAGCGCATTGACAAAAATTCGCGCCCACTTGAAGGGCACGCCCTGGCTCAAGTGCCAGGCCGACGACTTCCGCGATTATCTTTTTCATCTCTCGAAAGAAAAAGCCGCCCGCAGCTACATCCGGCTCCAGTTTTCCGCCCTGCGAACGTTCTACAAATTTTTGCGGGTCCGGAAAAAACTGACTCACGATCCGAGCGCGGAAGTGCAATTGCCGAAGGTGCAAAAGCAGTTGCCTATCGTGCTCACCCGGCACCAGATGGAAGAGCTTCTTTCCGCGCCGTTGCGCGTGAAAAAAGAGTCCGCTGCGCCAACCTGGATGCCGTTGCGCGACGCCGCTGTCCTCGAATTATTTTACAGCAGCGGCCTGCGCCTGAGCGAATTGGCCGCGCTCGATGTCGCCGACGTTGATCTTTATACCGAGTCGGTCCGCGTTTTTGGAAAAGGCAGAAAAGAACGTGTTTGCCCCGTCGGATTACCGGCACTGGAGGCAATCCAGCGTTATCGCTCTGCCGCGAAGGTACATAGTGGTCCGCTCTTCATTAACAAAGCGCGCCGCCGAATTTCCACGCGCTCGATTTGGTTGATCGTCCGGCGTTATTTGCGTTTCACCAGCATCCCAATTTCGATCAGTCCGCACAAATTGCGCCACAGCTTTGCGACCCACATGCTCGATCGCGGCGCCGACCTTCGCAGCGTCCAGGCCTTGTTAGGCCACGCCAGCCTATCGACCACCCAAATTTACACCCACGTCACCGTCGAGCGCCTGAAGAAGGCCTACGCCGACGCGCACCCAAGGGCGTAGGAAAAACTGTCATCCTCAGCCGCACAGACGGCGAAGGATCTCACGAATCCTTGATGCATTGCGACCAACCGAGAGATCCCTCGCACTGGCTCGGGATGACAACAGCACATCTATTCACCAGTCACTCTTCACCATCGCGAACTTCCAGCTCGCGCTTCAGCTTGCGCCCGCCGGCGCCGCTTGCGGCGCCACTGCTTTGAAGATGAGCTTCCCGCCTTCAGCCGAAACCCGCACTACATCGCCCGGCTTCAGATTACCGCGCAGCAATTCTTCCGCGAACGGATCCTCCAAATAACGCTCCACCGCACGCCGCATCGGACGCGCGCCGTATTGCGGATCGTATCCCTTCTCGATCAGGAATTCCTTGGCTGATTGCTCGAGCTCGATGTGCACATCCTTGCCTTTCACACGGCGCAAAACCTTGGCGACCTCGAGCTCGACAATCTGCATTAGGTCCGCCCTGGTCAGTTGATGGAAGACGATGATGTCGTCGAGCCGGTTGATGAATTCGGGTTTGAAAATTTTCTTCGCTTCCTCCATCAACCGGTCGCGCATCGCTTCGAACTCGTGTTCACCCAGCGGCTTGGTCGCGGCAAAACCCATCGTCGTTTGTTTCCGCAAAATTTCCGCGCCGACGTTTGACGTCATAATAATAATGGTGTTGCGGAAATCGATCTTGCGCCCAAGCGAGTCGGTAATCTTTCCGTCCTCCAGAATTTGCAGGAGCAAATGCATCACATCGGGATGCGCCTTTTCGACCTCATCGAACAGCACCACCGAATACGGCCGGCGCCGCACCGCTTCGGAAAGCTGACCGCCCTCTTCGTAACCGACATAACCCGGTGGTGATCCGATCAAACGCGAGGCCGTGAACTTT
>QHPN01000261.1:0-1907 GCA_003219115.1 Verrucomicrobiota bacterium
TGATCTGATGCAACCGAAGACCGCCAAACGCCGCTCTGCTTTCCGGCGCGCCAATCGCAGCATGCCGCGACGTCGGATCGATATCGCGACTGAAGCGATCGATTACAAGAATCCGGATCTGCTGAAAAAATTCGTGACCGAGAGTGGCAAGATTCTGCCGCGTCGTGTCACTGGAATGCCAGCGCACATGCACCGCAAGATCACGCGCGAAATCAAACGCAGCCGTTCCGTGCTGCTGATGAAGTAGCTGGAGAGGCGGTCTGTGACCGCCGGGTTGTAGAGGCGCTCGCCTCGGCGAGCGGCTGTTTCTGAGCTTCGACGTCCGCCGCGGCGGACGCCGCACCAACGTTCAGGCCGACAGCGGAACATCACGAACGAGAAGTCTTGACTGGGATGGGCGACTTTCAAGTCGCCCGCTGAAATATCCAAAATCTGGAGGGCGCGGCACTGTCGGCGCCTAAATTTGGGACACGAAGGGGCGTGTCCCCCCAGCTTTCGAGAATTTCGGGCGGCCTGGAAGCTGCCGCTCCTCCCAGTCAGGAATCAGAATTCAACGCCTCTGCGATCCGTTCCATCTCCGCAAAGGTGTTATAAAAATGCGGACTCACCCGAATCCAGGCGCGATTCGCGCGGTCGATGCGCAACGAAACAACGATGTCGTTTTTCGCGAGTGCATCGAGGAGTTTTTCAGAGGCAACGCGACGCGGACGAAAGGTTAGGAAGCTGGCGTGATCTGAGCTTCCGTCTGGACTGAGGAATTCAAAATCTGCCGGATCAAGTTTGCTTTTTAGAGTTACAATCAACGACAAGATTCGCTCCGAAATTTTCGAAAGGCCGATATCACTTAGGAGCGCGATCGCTCCCTGCATTCCGGCAATTGGAATATTGTTGTAGCCACCGGGTTCAAACTTCCGCCCGCCGTTTTCGTATTTGATCTCGCGCTGCGCAACGAAGTTCGGGGACTCCACATTCCATCCGCCGACCATCATCGGTCGCAGTAAATCACGCCGGCTCTCTTTAACGAAAAGAATCCCGGCACCCGATGGTCCGAGCATCCACTTTTGCGCGCCGGCGCTGAGAAAATCGACGTTCCTTAGCGGGATTGAAAATGCACCAACCGTTTGAATCCCATCGAGCGAAAATAAGATGTCGCGTTCTGCGCACATTTGGCCAATCGTCTCAATGTCAATTCGGTATCCGCTGGCGTTACTCGCACTCGCGAGCGCAACCAGGCGCGTTCGTTTCGTAAGAGCACGCTCCACAATCTCCGGAGTAATCTCGCCGAGTCGTTCCGTTTCAAGTAACACCGGGTTTACGCCGTTTCGCTCGAGGCCGAGCCACGGATAAACGTCAGCAGGATAATCATCCAGATAACAGACGACCTCATCACCTGCCTTCCAGTCCAAGCCGTTCGCCACCGCGTTCAGACCGCTCGAAGTCGGCCCGGTAAGAGAAATTTCCTCCGTCTCTGCTCCCAGGAAATTCGCGAGCAACCGACGAGTATCGGCGATGAAATCAAGTGCTCTGTCGAACTGTTTCTCGTTAGTGGACGCCTCCTCAATCGCATCCCGCATCGCCTCAGCCACGCGACGCGGCAACGGCGCATCGGCGGCGTGCGCGCAATAGATTTTCCGCCCGCAAATCGGGAATTCGCGCCGGCGAAAGTCTTCGTTCGTATCCAGCTTAGCGATCACGTCTTTTTGCGCGTGCGTTCGCCTTGCTCGATCAATTTCCAAAATTCGCGCCTTTCTTTCAATTGCTCGTCCTCACCCGTCGGTAGCTTGGTGCGGAAGAGAAAATCGCGCAGGGTGTTTTTGTGAAGGACCCGATGCACGGTGATGCCTTCCGGCGTCTTTTCGAAATAGATACGATAATCTTTGGCGCGATAGCGATAAAGTTTTTTTCCA
>QHPN01000261.1:2014-7893 GCA_003219115.1 Verrucomicrobiota bacterium
TTGGTTGAAAATGATTTGGAACATTGGTTGGGGTTGAAGCGTTAAAGAATTACAGCGTTGACCTGTTCAAAGTGTATTCGCGCACCGGAATCGGATGGTTGTCCGCTTGATCGTTTCAACGCTTTACACATAAAGCCGCCGCACCCGCGCGCCAATTCGGGTCATGATTTCCCAGGTGATGGTGTGAGCGCGATCGGCCAATTCGGTGCAACTAACGTCTTCGTCGCCCTGTCGACCCATCAACACTACTTCATCCCCCACCGCAGCAGCAGGCAGATGCGAAACGTCGATCATCATTAAATCCATCGTTACCCGACCCAGGAGCGGACAGCGTTGGCCGCGAACGAGCACTGAGATTCCCCGATTGGAAAGGTGGCGTGGGTAACCATCGGCATAACCACAGGAGAGAGTGGCCACACGCATCTTTTTTGGTGTGATAAAAGTGCGGCCGTAACTGATGCCGTGTCCGGCCGGCATGTCGCGGATGAGCGCGATCCGAGCCTTCCACGTCATTGCTGGATGCAGCTCGCTTTGAAATTCCGGCAGCGACGAAACGCCGTAAATCAACATTCCGGGCCGCACGATTTCGAACGGCTCCTCGGCAAAGGCGAGCACCCCCGCGGTTTGGAGGATATGCGCTTTGTAATCACCGGGAACCTCGGCCCGTAATTGTCTGATTAATCCGGCGAAGCTGTTTAATTGTCCGCGCGTGAATTCTTCGTCCTGATCAGACACCGTGAGATGCGTCGAAACGCTGTGAACCCGGACATTCGAGAGCGCGTGGACTTCCTTGAAAACGGCGACTGCCTCTTCCTCTAACACGCCCATCCGTCCCATCCCAGTGTCGATTTTGAAAATGATCGGAACTCTCCGCCCGCCAGCGACGCGATCGAAATCCTGTGCCTCTTCCAAGGTCGAAACTGAAGGGACGAAGGCACGCTCCGCGATCGCCGGTCGCTCTTCGGGCAGGGCTGGTCCGAGAATCGCAATTGGATTTTGGACTGCGCCGCGCAGCACAGTTGCTTCTTCCAGATTGGCGACGCCGAAAATGTTCGTTTGATCGGCGATGGTCCTGGCCACCTCGATCATCCCATGACCATAGGCATTCGCTTTGACGACTGCGAGAAACTCAACCGCGGGACCAAATTTCTCACGTAGAAACGCTACGTTACGACGGAGTGCGCTCCGATCGATCTCAGCCCAACAGCGGTAGTGCTCTTTCATCGTAGTTGCACGGGTCCCGGCGTGGTGATGTGCGGTTCGCGAAGGTAAATCGGCGCGAGCGGCGCGCGAGCAAGATTCTGCGGGAATCTTTGCGCGCGCTGACAAAGCAATCTGGCCGAAGGAAAACGCAGCTGCACTGCTGTGAAATGTCGCAATTCATCCGATGTGTAAATCGGAATTGTTGTGATCGATGAGATTCGCTCATTCATTTCGTTTTGGGAAAGCAGCTCCGGCTCGGTTGCAAACAAACCCCCGCTAATCGTGGCAAAGAAAAACGATGCGCGTTTTGCGTCCCCGATCACAATGTATTCGTTTTCCTCCGAGATGCCGCTGAGGGATGAAAGTCCTGTAAGCGCGGCCCCGGTTGTCGCCTGCAACCCAATGGCTGCAGAAATGGCGATTCGCGTGCCAGTGTACGAACCCGGACCAAGACCAACGACGATCGCCTCCGGTGCACCACGTTCGCGGATGATTTCATCGAGCGCGGCAAAAAATGGTGCGGAATTTCGGCGATCGTTCGGCCAGTCGCGTGCGCACAAAATTTCGCCGCCGTTAACCAGCGCGATCGTGCCGCGGCGAGTCGAAAGATCGAATCCGAGTAATTTCATGCCAAGGCAGAGAGATCGATTCGACGTTGATTTTCCGACGCGATCTCAAATCTGATCCAGCGAGCTTGCGACGGGATCGCCTCCCCAAATCGATCGGCCCACTCGATCACACTCACGCCATCGCCGAAAACGGTCTCGTCAAATCCGATCGCCCACAGCGCCGTCAAATTTTCGATTCGATAAAAATCGAAATGATAAATAGGTAGCCGGCCACCGCGATATTCATGCAGCAGGGTGAATGTCGGACTCGTCACAGTCTCGTTTGAGCCCAATCCCCTTGCCAGGCCCTTCACGAATTGGGTCTTGCCCGCACCCAAATCTCCGACCAGGGCCAGCACGTCACCCGCTTTTATTTTTTCTGCGAGGCGAGCCCCGGCTCCTTCCGTTTCAGCGGCGCCGGCGGAAATGAACATAACCAGGGAGGAATGTTTGATGTTTGATCTTCGATCTTTGATGCAGGTAGCCAATGCGCGTAAGCTCCAGTTTGAGAAACTTCCTGCGCCACATTCTTTCCAGGCGGACGCGATCGCGCCGCGAAATGGCAAACAAAAGTTCGTAATCTTCGCCATCGGATATTGCCTGTTGCACGGTGCAGCCGCGCGAAACCGGGAGCGCGCCCTGATCAACCGAGAAACTGAGTCGGCTCGCCTTCGCTAAACGCGGCAAATCGACGCCAAGTCCGTCGCTCAGATCCATCATCGCGTGCACTTTGAAATTTGCCGTCAACCAGCGCGCTTCTTCAATCCGGGCGACGAAATTCAAATGCCGCCGGCGAATCGAGCCACCCAATTTTCCGGTTACAAAAATGTCGTCGTTCGCTTTTCCACCGCTGCGCAAGATGCAGCGGTCGGGCTCGACAAACCCTGCGATACTCACGACGACTGCGGTTGGGCCATCAGTGTCACTGGTTTCACCACCAACGACGGCAACGCCGAAATACCGCGCAGCCTGATTAAGACCGCGATACAGATCACGCACCCACATAACTTGTTTTTTACCGGCGATGACGAGGGTGATAAGAGCGAACTGCGGGACCCCCGACATCGCGGCGAAATCACTGAGCCCTCGCATCATCGCTTTCCAGCCGATCGCACGGGCACTGCTTCCCGCGACAAAATGAATTCCTTCGACGACGCAATCGCTCTTTAGCAGCAACCACTCTTTTGCCCCGCGGAATTTAACCACCGCGCAATCATCGCCGGCTCCAGCAACGACCCGCGAATTCCGTTTCAGCTGCGGAAGAATCTGGGCGAGCAGCCGATCTTCGCCGAGTTCCCGGAGCGACCGCATCATGGTTGCAATGTGCCAGGGAAGGCGAGCGCGAGAAGGGTGATTGCATTAAAGATTGCGTGCATCGTCATGGAGACGAGCAGTGATCCGCTCCACTCGTACGCGAGAGTAAAACAAGCTGCCAGAACAAACAGCGGCGCGAACGAGGGCAGGTGCGCGTGAACTGCGGCAAAAAGGAGAGCGGAAACAATCAGCCCGATGCTGCGCCCAAGATAGCGGCGTATCACTCCATAAAGGAAGAATCGGAAAATGAACTCCTCTGCGATCGGCGCCACCACCGTCGCCAGCAAAATGATGATTACCCGTTGTTCCATGGATTGCGACCCGCTGAACAACTCGATGATCCCTTGCCGGCTCGAACCGGATCCGAGCACGCGGGCGGTCAACCAATCGGCAAAGATGATAAGGGGATAGGCAAAAATGAGGAGAACCAGGCCAGTGATAAACGTCCTGGCAAAACTGAGCTTGGCCAGTCCGGTCAGTTGCGTGATGTTGAAGCGCCGCAGTTTCAGAAACGCCACCACAAAGAGAACAATGCCGATCGAAACAACGGCATTGAGGATGAGATCGGACGTGCGCAGGCGAACAATCTGGACGGAGCTTGCGCCGAGACTGCTGAAACCGAAGACGCCAATAAGAAAAGTCGCCAGCGCTACTTCAGCGACACCGAATCCGGGATCGGTAGCCAGCGCAGCGCGATCGCGACGGTTAATCTGGCGCAGAAGCGCAATGTAGATGTAAACGCTCGCGATCAGGAACAGCGCATTCGTAAGCGAACCGAGTGCGCTGAGAAAATCGTCGCCGCCCATGTTTGAGTTTCGTCGACAAGCTCCTAAGGAGCGTAGTAACTCGGGAGGAAATAGGCGCGACCGCTCTCGAGCTGCGGAACGAGTTGTTTAGGCAATTCAATTTGCAGCTTCGATTGGTTGGTCTCTCCCAATGCGCGCAAGAAACGGCCCAGAGTAAACGGCGGAGCATATCTCACCACCGCCGCTTCGGGCGCGCCGCCCAATTGTTTTGCTTTGGCATACGCATCCTCGATCTGCCCCACTCCGTCGATCAGTTTATTTTCCAGTGCTTCTTTCCCTGAAAGTATGCGGCCATCGGCAATCGAATTTCGCAAACCGTCGGCCGGAAGATTGCGTTCTTTGGAGACGATCCCCAGAAATTTATCGTACGTTTTCATCACAAACCGCTGTACGAATTCACGCTCTTCCTGCGTCATCGGACGCGCGCCGTTGAGCAGGTCCTTAAACTTTCCGCTTTTGAAAACGACGGCAGCGAGTCCCACCTTATTGAAGAGCTGTTCGTAGTTCAGGGTTTGAATGATCACGCCGATGCTGCCGGTGATCGTCGTCTCGTTAGCCATGAGATATTTCCCGCCACACGAAACGTAATACCCTCCGGATGCAGCCAGTGAGTCCATGTAAACTACCACTGGTTTGCGCGCCCGGGTTTTGACCACAGCATTGTAAATCACATCCGAGGCGGTCACTTCCCCCCCCGGAGAATCGACCTCCAGAACGACGCCTTTGACCCGATCGTCGTCGCGCGCTTGCTGCAATGCCATTCGCAGGTCGTCCACCATATTGTCGCTGGCGCTGCCGGGAATGGAACTACTGATCAAACCGCGCAGCACGATAACTGCGATCCGATCGGAGACGCCGCTGCCGCCGCGTTGCACCACGATTTCGCGGAACTTTGTCATCGGTTCTTCGCGCGCGGCCCCCGTACTCACGCGTCCAAGAACAGCAATGGCCAGAAAAATATTGAGGATAACGCTGGCACAAAGCGCGACGAAGAGAAAGAGCGTAAGGCAGCCCAGCTTACGATTTGCCATGACCGCGTGAAACTGGCGGAAAAGTGCCACGCAAACAAGCGGTTTTCGCGGGGCGTGGTCGTCGCTGTAATCAAGGAGCGGGTGTTTCTCCGGGAGCTGCGAACCGTTTATTTAATGAATCGGCAGCGGCTGAGAACCGTTGCTCATAATCAAGGTCGGCAGTTAGAACAGCTGCTCCATATTACCCCAACCAAGGGTACTGGCGTTGGTGCTGGCATGACAAACTTTATGGGCCGGGCGGCTTGATAAATATTAGCACTGGCTTAAATTACTATAATCCAAAATCAGCCTAATTTAAATTCCATAAATCTGTTTAAACGCTTGGAAACCAAATACATTGGTCTGACGCTTGGAAGCTGGCGAAGCCCGCTTTCCAAGCGACGGTCTCGGCTTGGAAGCTGCTTAAAAACCGGATCATGAATGGAAACGGACATTTAACCGTCAGCACGCCCGTGGCTAAACGTGTCCACAGAGCCAAATCGAACGGCCGGAAGCCGAAAGCACGTTCTCGCAATGGTAATAGCAACGGCTCGACGCGACATGCTTCGGTTTCCCGCGATCTTCCAGCTGCCGGCACCCTCGCCCGCACCAAGGCCCTGCTTCTCGCAGCCCTTCGGGTGTGGGAATTGAAACATCGCGTCAGCGAGTAGAGCGGTCTCAAAAATATCGTTCCGTTGGAACGGCGACCTAAGCCCTCACCAGGGGTGCCTTCGGCTTCCATCCTTCCACCGTGCCTGTTTAGCGTTGCCAGATTGCGCCCGCTCTCATAAACACCTCGCTTCAGCGAGGTGCACGGAACAGTCCGCCAGGGACAACCGCTTCAGCGGTTTCGGTGTTCGTCACCACAAAAACCGCTGAAGCGGTTGGGCCGTTTGGGATCGTTCAACACCCAGCTAAAGCAGGGCTGCATCATCGAA
>QHPN01000262.1 GCA_003219115.1 Verrucomicrobiota bacterium
TCGTCGATCGGTGTGCCAATAAAAATGATCCGGTCCTTGAGCAATCGGGAATAGATGTCGTAGGCGCGCTCGCCCCGGCCGGTTTGTTCCACCACCATCGGAACCAACACACTTTGGGAAATATTTTTGCTTAGTTCGCTCATGAATTTTCCTTCGACGGACGGCCTTCTTTATCTACGGCTGCCGCCGTTTTCACGCTAACATTCGCCTCAAGAAAATCAATGGTCTTACCGAGCAAGATCTCTTCCACCAGGCTGTTAATTCCTTCGTGTTGGTCGATTTCTTTGCGCATTTTTTCGACCGAAACATTGTAGCGCGCGGCCTGTTTCCGAATACGCTCCTCGATTTCCTCCGACGTGACCTGAATTTTCTCCGCCTCGGCAATGCGGTTAAGGCTGAAATTCGTTTTTAATCGGTGCGCCGCGAGCGAGCCAGCGCCTTGCACCAGTTCCTTCTCCTTGCTTTTCAGCATTCCATCGGGAACCCCCCGCTCACGATTCTGTTGTACTAATTCGCCCAGCGCGCGCCTTGTTTCATTTCGCAAGAGCTGCGGCGGCAAATCGAACTGGGTCTGCTCCTGCAAAGCTTTGATGATTTGCGATTCTTTCGCCCGCTCGATGGCATGCTCTTTCTCGTGCTCGAGATCGTGCGCCACCAGCTTGCGCAATTCCGCCAAGGTTTTGTCCTTCGCTAATTTCGCCGCGAAAGTATCGTTCAATTCCGGGAGCACTTTTTGTTTGATCTCGCGCAGCGTGACGGCGTAATCCGCTTTCTTTCCCGCCAGTTCTTTCACCGGCAGGTCGGTGGGAAAATTGACGATCGCCAATCGCGTCTCCCCCTTTTTTTGTCCGATCAATTGTTCGCAAAACTTCGGCAGAAAATTTTCCGGACCCAGCTGTAGCCAGAATTTCTTTCCGCCTTGCAGATTCTTGCTCGCGTCCGGCGCCATCTCGCGGATCGGCTGGCCCTCGATCGTGCCTTCAAAGTCAATCACGGCAAAATCGTCCATTTGCAACGGACGCTCCGGCTCGATCTCTACGAAGTCAGCCGATTGCTCGCGCAAACGTTCCATGGCTGCGTCGATTTCCTGCTCGGTCACTTCGAGCGGCGGCAGTTGCACCGTGATATTTTTATAATCGGGCAGATCGAATTCCGGGGCCGTGATTACCGTCGCGCGGAACCGCATCGTTTTGTCGTCACTAATTTGGACGTCTTCCAGATTCGTCAGCGAGACGACTCGCAGCTGTTTCTCGGCAATCGCTTCACGATAACTTTTTGAGACCAGCTTTTTTGTAACCTCTTCCTGGATTTCCTTTTTGAACTTCGCTTCGATCACCCTGCGGGGCGCTTTGCCCGGGCGGTATCCTGGAATTTTGGCGTACCGCGCGAAGTTATCGGCAATCGCATTCCACTCTTTCGCCACCTGCTCCGCGGGCAGTTCAATTTGTAAAGTGGAAACGGAGTCCGGTTGCTTTTCGACCTCAACTTTCATGAAGGAATCGACGTTACGCTGCGCGCATTTATAGGGCAACCGCGCCAGTTGCCGATTGTGGCTCCATGTGGGAGGGGCCTCAGTGCCCCGACTAGCTGCGCGCGTTTAGCGGATTCTTTTGCCCCTGCACAAAAACATCGCGGATCAGCGAAACTCCAAACCAGTAGGCAACTTCACGATAGTCATGGCAATCGTAGATCGCGAAATTTGCCAGCTTCCCCTGCTCCAACGATCCGATTATATCAAGGCGATCCAAACTGGCAGCGGCATTGACTGTCGCCGCTGTAATCGCCTCCGCCGGGCTCATCCGCATTTGCGTGACGGCAAGCGAAAGCATCATTGGCATCGAAGGGCTCGGCGAGGAACCCGGATTGAAATCGGTCGCCAACACCACGGCGAGGCCGGTGTCGATCATTCGGCGGGCGTCGGGATATTTTTTGGAACCGAGGGCATAAACCGATCCCGGTAGCAGCACCGGTTGGACGCCTGTTTTTGCCAGTGCGGTGATGCCGTCGGCCGCGGTTTGTTCAAGATGATCGGCGGTGATTGCTTCCAGTTCCGCCGCCAACTGTGCCCCACCGCCGTTAGTCAATTGGTCGACGTGCATCCGCAATTTCAATCCATACTGTTTCGCAGCCGTCAGAATGCGACGGCTGTTTTCGACGTCGAAATAGTTTTGTTCACAAAAAATATCGCAATATTCCGCAAGCTTCTCGTGCCCAATCGCAGGTAACATTTTGTCGATGATCAAGGAAATGTATTCGACGTGATTCTCACGAAACTCTGGCGGGAAAGCATGCGCGCCGAGAAATGTCGGAACCGTTTCCAGCGGTGTTTCTGCTCCCACCCGCCGAATCACCCGGAGAATTTTGAGCTCGTCCTTAAGCGTGAGCCCGTAGCCAGACTTCGCTTCGATGGTTGTCGTTCCATTTTGCAAAAACCAGCTCGCACGCTTTTTTGCGAGCGCGAACAGGTCATCCTCGGTCGCAGCGCGCGTTGCCTGCACCGTTGTTTGGATTCCCCCGCCGCGCTTTGCAACCTGTTCGTAGGTCTCGCCTCGTGCGCGCGATTCAAAGTCCTCCAGACGACTACCGGCAAAAACGAGATGGGTGTGTGCATCCACGAATCCTGGCAACACGACGCACCCGCGTGCATTGACGACTTCGGTATCGTGCTGGCAAAGTTTCTCGATCTCAGGTGTCTTTCCGACGTGCGTAATCTTGCCATCAGCCACAACCAGACCGCCGTCAGGAATGATTCCGAGGTCGCCAAGTTCTTTGCCGAATCGTGCCCGGGGTGGCCCCGCCAGTGTGATCAGTTGCGATGCATGTAGAACGGCGAGGCTAGACACGTTGAAGAGTTAATGCGTTACAGCGTTGACGCGATTAAAACATCAAAAATGTTGAATCGTGAATTCGGGAATGAAGAAAAGCGAAGAGGATTGAACAAACGCTGACATTCCGACGCTTCAACGCTTCAACACCTTACACGCTTTAACGCTCACCGCATCAACCCTTCAATTTCTTCTCCACCAGCTTGCTGATTTCTTTGAACCGCGCTTCAGATTCTTCAGTGAATACCTGGACTTTATTCGAAAGAGAGGTCTTGCCTTTTTCGTCCTTTAGATTGGCGATGTTAATTCTGACGTTCATCCCTGCTCCCTCAATGCAAGCGCGCACCGCGAGAAGGCCAACGCCGACATCTGAAATAGACGCAGGATTTCCGCGAGCGGCCATTTCGGCGAGAAGATCGTAAGCCTTTGCCGCGGTCTGCATCACTCGAAGGGGCACCTCCGCCGCCAGCTTGTTTGCTGATTCGATCGCAGCCGTTCGCGCTGATTTTTCCTTCGTCGTGCCTCTAGGCAAAGCAAAGGCCGCCATGACCTTGTTAAAGGCGGCGGTGTCCTCGTCGACCAACGAAAGCATTTGGTCCTTTAAACGCTGCGCCTGGACCGCCCAATCGCTGAAGTACCGGAGCTTCTCTTCCCAACCACGTTTTCCCGCCGACAAATTGGCCACCATTCCGCCTAGCGAAACGCCCAGCGCCCCCATTAACGCCGCGACCGAACCGCCACCAGGCGCCGGAGAATCACTCAGGGTTTCATTGCAAAACCGGCGAAGATCCATCTTCACGAGCGACTTTTTTGGAGCAGCCGCCGCTTCAATCTTTAGCTCGATAACTTTCTCTTTCGGATCAAACGGTTTCAGCTCGCTCAATCCCATCGTTCGGATAGCGATGTCGATTATCTCTTCTTCCGCCGCCCCTTCCGACCAGTTTTGCTTCTGTAGAAAATGTCTTCCAGCATCGACCAGGCATTTCTTCGGAACCATACCGACAATTTCCGATCCGGTAACGCGCAGGCCGCGCTTGGTGGCCGATTCGTGACAGGCATCGAACGCGGCATGAAGTGGGGTTTCCTGAATATTTGTCAGGTTCATCGAAACCTGGGCAATGCCGTACTCTTCCACGTACCAGCCGATCGCTTTCACATGTTTCAACATTCCGGGAACGCGGACCGGCTCGCCTTTTTCATCGACCATTGGATTCCCGGTGGGCGTGCCATCGAGCGTCTTCACCCGGCCCTGTTCTCGAACATCGAAGGCGACGGAGTTCGCTCGTCGCACCGATTTGGTATTGAGGTTTACATTGTAGGCGATCAGAAATTCCCGCGCCCCAATCGCCGTTGCACCGGTCTTAGCATTAAACTCGTTAGGTCCAAAATCCGGGTGCCACTCTGCCTTTTTGATTTTGTCGAAGAAAGCTTCGTATTCGCCCTCTCGAATCACCGCAAGGTTCGCCCGGGATGTGTCTTTGGCCGCTTTCTCATAGAGATAAACCGGGATTTTTAATTCCTCGCCAACGCGTTTTCCCAATTCCTTGGCACAGGCGATCGCCTCGTTCCAATCGGCATCGCCGATCGGAATAAATGGGCAAACATCGGTCGCTCCCATGCGGGGATGCGCGCCTTTGTGTTTGCGCATGTCAATCAATTCCGCGGCTTTTTTGATGCCGCGGAAGGCGGCTTCAACTGTCGCCTTCGGGCTACCAACGAAGGTCACGACGGTGCGGTTGGTGGTTTCGCCCGGGTCCACGTCTAGCAGTGACACTCCATCAGCCGACGCGATCGCATCGGTGATTTGCCGAATAATCTCCGGATCGCGTCCCTCCGAGAAGTTTGGCACACATTCGATCAGCTTTTGCACGGCGACAGGAATCTAACAGGATTTACGGGATTAACCGGATTGCAAGGAGAAGAGCAGCGCTAGCGCCCGATAATTCCAAGCGCCAATCGAAAAGGCGATATTGCTGGAAGCGCAGGCAGTTTGCCGACGAAATTTGTGTTTGGCAGGCTGCCGAACACTGCAGGCTGGCAGCCTGCGCCAGCAACCGTCAATCGCGCGCCGCTGGCCGTACTGGAATTTCGATGTCGTTAGTCTCAGCGAACTCAATGGCGCGAGAATAACCGGCGTCAGCGTGGCGAAGGATGCCCATTCCCGGATCACTGGTGAGGACGCGTTGCAAACGGCGCTTGGAATTGTCGGTTCCATCTGCAACCACCACCATGCCGGCGTGCTGGGAATAACCGATGCCGACGCCCCCGCCGTTGTGAATAGAAATCCACGAAGCGCCCGCCGCGGTGTTGACGAGCGCATTGAGCAGCGGCCAGTCGGCGATGGCATCGCTGCCATCGACCATTCCTTCGGTCTCGCGAAACGGCGACGCCACCGAACCGGTATCCAGATGATCGCGACCGATGACAATCGGCGCTTTGATTTCCCCGCGCCGCACCAGTTCGTTTATGGCGACGCCAAACTCAGCGCGCTCGCCGTAGCCGAGCCAGCAAATGCGCGCTGGCAATCCCTGAAAATGAATCCGCTCTTTCGCGAGTTTCATCCAGCGCGCCAGAATCGCGTTTCTCGGAAAGAGCTCGAGCGCCAGAGCGTCGGTGCGGGCGATGTCCTCGGCATCCCCACTCAAAGCAACCCAGCGAAACGGACCTTTTCCCTCACAAAAAAGCGGGCGGATGTACTCCGGAACGAACCCGGGAATATCGTAGGCGTTCTCAACACCGGCCTTTTTCGCCTGAGTACGGATGTTATTGCCGTAATCGAAGGTGATGGCGCCGCGCTTTTGTAATTGCAACATCGCGCTGACGTGCTCAGCCATCGCTTGCATCGAGCGCTTCACGTATTCATCCGGATTTTTCGTGCGCAGCGCGATGGCCTCAGCTAACGACATTTGGTTTGGCACGTAACCATTGAGCGCGTCGTGCGCGCTGGTTTGATCAGTCAATAAATCCGGAACGAAGTTTCGCTTCACCATTTCCGGTACTACGTCGGCGCAATTGCCGACCAGACCAATAGAGGCGGCGCGACCCGCCTTCCGCGCCTCTTCAACCAATCGCAACGCCTCATCTAGAGAATTCGCCAAATGATCGCAATAACCGGTCGCGAGCCGTTTCTCGATCCGTGCCGGATCCACTTCCACGCCGATGAAGCAGGCGCCATTCATGGTTGCAGCCAATGGTTGGGCTCCTCCCATTCCACCGAGGCCGCCGCTAACGATGAGTTTGCCGGCGAGATTCCCACCGAAATGTTTCTCGCCTGCCGCGCCAAAGGTCTCGAATGTGCCCTGCACAATTCCCTGGCTGCCGATGTAAATCCAGGAACCAGCGGTCATTTGCCCATACATTGTTAGGCCAAGACGCTCGAGTTTGTTGAACTGTTCGTAGTTCGACCACTGACCGACCAGATTTGAATTCGCGATCAATACCCGTGGGGCCTCGTCGTGAGTCTGGAATTTGCCGACTGGTTTGCCGGATTGAACGAGAAGCGTTTCATCGTTTCCCAATTCGCGCAAAGCGCGCACCAGGGCGTCGAAACACTCCCAATTTCGAGCCGCTCGTCCGGTGCCGCCGTAAACGATCAATCGTTCCGGCGCCTCCGCGACTTCCGGATCGAGATTGTTCATTAGCATGCGCATGGCAGCCTCCTGGTGCCAACCTTTGCAAGTGCGTTCTGCTCCGCGTGGAGCCCGAATGGATCGTTTCCCGCTCATAACTTTTCGTGCTCACTGTCGAATTCTCCGGCGCGGACCGCGGCCGCGATTGCGCTGATATCCGAAGAGAGCACGCGGTCTTGCAACAATGGCGCCGCATATTTCCGAACCGTCGCGTAGGCCTGCTCCACACCAGCCCCAGCTTTCAGCGGCCGTCGATACTCAAGCGCTTCCGCGCCCGCCAGCAGTTCGATCGCAAGTAAATTTTCCGCGTTCTCCACGATCGACCGCAATTTGACCGCGGACGTCATTCCCATGGAAACATGATCTTCCTTTCCAGCCGAAGTCGGAACATTGTCGACGCTTGCCGGATGCGCTAATACCTTGGCTTTATTCAAAAGCGACGCTGCCGCGACCTGCGCAATCATCATTCCCGATTGCAATCCAGGCTTGCGCGCAAGAAACGGCGGTAAG
>QHPN01000263.1 GCA_003219115.1 Verrucomicrobiota bacterium
TAGGGAGGGACGTGACTTCTACAATTTAGGAAGAGGCTTTGCGCCTAACTCTACACCTCCACAGGTTTCTACGATTCTAACCGGAGCAATAAACGGCGTGCCCTATAGGACAACCTTTACGTACCCGCATCCGTACGCCCTCGTTCCTTGACAGCGTAGTGCTGAAATAGAATCGCCAACTCAATTCCGCTTTTGAATCGGTACTTGGATTACCAGAAGATCATTTCAAATCGGGGCAGGCTCACGCTCGGCTGGACGATTTACCGTATCACCGGCGACGAAATAGCAACCATCAGAAATCAAATTGACGCCGCGTTTGTCTTTGCGCGGTCTGACCTGGTAAACGTGTTGCGAGCTAGTCAATCCGACCGAAATCCGTCGACCCGGTCAGCCGTTTCGCTCTCAAGACCTCGCCAATACTCTTGGGCGCAAAATGCTTGATGTAGCTGCGACCGCGAGTGATCTGATCGACCTTGGTTTTATCAATGTCCAACACGCCTACCCTCGCCCTCGAACGGGCAAATTGGATCGCCAACGGCAAGCGAATAACCAGGGCCGGCAATACAAATCGTCATGAACCGAGATACTTGGGATAGAAACCGTTGCGGTTCTCTTTGCGCCAGCGTAGAGAATGGATTTTCAGCTCGCGCGCGTAAGTCGCATTCGCACCAGCATCAACCCGAGCGAGCCGAGACATAGCAGAGTGAAAGAGCTACCTGTATCTGGCGTTGTTATATCGCGCGGGACGCCCGGGCCGATTCCGAATGGAGCGCCGGGATCGGACAACAACCCAAAATCACTGCTCGTAATAGCGATGGAGGGATTATTCGGAAGGATCAAATCGAAATGAACTCCAAAGAAATCGAGGGGCCGCTGCAATCCGCCAGCAAGAAGGGGTAAAAGGCCCGCCGCCATTGAGCCATTTCCGGAAGCACTTCCCAGCATCTGCGGTGCATCGAGTGGGTTGCCCTGTTGATCGAACAGATAACCGGTGCCATCAAGGAACCCGACTTGTCCCGCTCCGTTTGTTTGCAGAGTGATCAAGATATCAAACGTATTACTGGTGGCACTAAACAGGCGGACGAACTTTCCATTCAAGAAAAAGAAATCGAGCGAGAGCGTCTGACCCTGTAAAGCGGTACCGGCAATATCAGTGAAAGAGGCCCCATGATCCGAGGTGATATTCGGCGAAGCTCCCAGACCAACATTGATTGACGTCGCACCAGCGTGGCCCGTGTAAAACTGCAGGCAAGCGATCAAAAGTGTAAAAACCAAGATACGAAAACGCGCCGAATTAATTAACTGTGATGATGTTGCTTGCATGCTGAAATAACCCCTTTTTATGATTTTTTACCGGAACGCTGGAGGTTTTAATCGCAGAACCCTGATAGAAGCAAGACTAATTATAAGCAGATTGTGAGAGAGCGCGAAGTTACTCTGTCCATCGCCACGGTTCCCCAAAGCGACTTTTAGAACGGCAACCCCGAGCGCCGACCCTGCCGGACTAGTACTTCGGTTCTAGGACATCACTTCGAAGCGTTCAGGCTGAATTTCGGCTTCGGTGTTTCTTCCATTCGAAAAAGGAATATCGCATACAAATAGCCAATCCCCTCCTCGATTACGTCTTCCACGCCTTCACTATAGTACCACCAACGTTTCGCATCGAAATCGGGACTCGGAATAGAAATCACCCCAACGGCAACGTTCGGTCCGAGAGCCCTTTGAAAGAGGAGCCGGGTGCGTCGAGCGTGGGCCCCTTCCGTCACAATGTTGATGGCATGCGGCTGTAGGTCGTGGTCGCGCAACCACTCCCGGAGAGCGACGGCTGAGCTGTAGGTTCGGTCACGGCCGATAACGTGTGAAGGAACCATCTGAACAAGTTCCGCCGGCACGCCTGCGTGCTCGAGTAAGTCAGCCCCGACACTGGCCGAAGTCTGATAATCATTGATGTAACCACCCTTTCCAACGACAGGACCGCCAGTAGTAAAAATACGCTGGTAGGAACCCATTTTAAATTCCTCCACGCCCGCCTGGATGGCATAGGGATGAACCCATCCTTCAACTACCAGCACATCTGCACTTACCCGATCGGTGACGGCCAGGTAGGGGAACGCGCCCAATAGCACGATCATTCCAAACGCGAGCATCAATATTGACAACAGAATCTTCGCCCACCGCGATAAACCCCACCGATAGCGACGAACCAGGAAGCCGCCCAATGCACGTTGTCTTGGCAGTGACCTCGATTCGAGGCGCTGAGGCTCAGCAGTTTCGTCACGGACCATAGTAGGAAGATTGATCATCGCGATTTGGCGCAAGAAGCAGCATCCCGGGCAGGCATCTTTTCCAACCTACTCCAGGCCTTCGTCTGTCAGTTCACAGAGCAGGTGCCCGATGGCAATGTGGCACTCTTGAATTCTGGCGGTGTTTGACGATGCAATCGTGATGGCGAGATCGGCCTCTTTTGCGAGGGCGCCACCATCTCTGCCACTCAAACCTATTGTCTTTGCGTTGGCTCTCCTCGCCGCTTTAACACCCTCGAGGACATTTGGCGAATTACCACTCGTGCTAATGGCCACCGCAACGTCGCCGGGTCGAGCTAATGCCTGAATTTGTCGGGCAAAGATTTGGTCGAATCCATAATCATTGCCAACCGCCGTGAGAATGGAGGAATCGGTTGTGAGGGCGACAGCCGCCAGTCCGCCGCGCTCCCGCACAAAGCGGCCCACAAATTCCGCGGCCAAATGCTGAGCATCGGCGGCGCTCCCGCCATTGCCAAAGAACAACAGTTTGCCCGCGGAGTGAAGGCATTTGCTAATCAGGAACGCTGCTTCAACAATCCCGCTTCCACATTCGCGAGCAACTGCTTTCCTCAATTCGGCGCCTTCTTGGAGGGACGAGTTAACCAACTGGATCGCTTGTTCTCGGTTCATCACTCGGACAGCAACCCTAACGAGATTGAGACTCTAGGACGGAATTCAAATCCGTAACCCTCGCGCGATAATGTTCCGCTGAATCTCCGTCGTCCCAGAATAGAGCGTGCTGCCGACCGAGTCGCGCAGTTCGCGTTCGAATTCCAGTTCGGTCATGAAGCCGGATCCGCCGTGTATCTGAACTGCGTCGAGACATGATTTCACAAACGCTTCCGAGACGTAAAGCTTGATCATGGCCGCGTCCATGTCAGCCGATTTATTCTTTTGCATCAGCCAGCCCACCTTATAGATCATGAGCCGCGCGGTTTCATATCGCAGTTTCATATCCACGATGCGATTGGCGACCGACTGGAACTTACCGATCGGCTGACCGAATTGCTTCCGGGTGCGGGCGTAATCAATGCAGCGTTCAAGCTGGCGGCGCATCGTTCCCACACAAGTCGCCAGGATGCAGGCTCGTTCCCAGCCCATCGAGCAACTGAAAACCTCGGCGCCACGTCCTTCGCGTCCGAGCAAGGCCGCGGCCGGGACCCGACAATTTTCCAAGACCAGTTCAGCCATAGGTGATGTGCGCAGCCCCATCTTATCCATCTTCTTCCCGACGCTCAGACCGGGTGTCCCCTTTTCGATGATAAATCCGCAGATACCCGTCGCTCCGAGTTTGGGATCAAGTGTGCCGTAGACTGCGAACAAATCAGCCACGGGCGCGTTGGTGACGAAAGTTTTCGTGCCGTCCAGGATATACTCGTTGCCACTCTTTGTGACGCGTGTGCGCATCGAGAATACATCCGATCCAGCGTTTGGTTCGCTGGCGCCGTTGGCCCCGATGAGACTACCGTCGCACAATCCAGGCAGATATTTCTGCTTTTGCTCGGCGGTGCCGTATATGAGCAACGGGATCGAATTGGTCCACATGTGAGCATTGATCGAAAAGAGCAGCCCTTGATCGGGCGAGCCGTAACCCAACCCTTCCATAACGGCAACGGTCGTGACAGGGTCAGAGCCACTGCCGCCGAATTCTTCGGGAATCGGTAAACCATGCACGCCGAAGGCGGCGCATTTTTTCCATCCATCATGCGAGAAAGCCCGCTCAGCGTCGCGTCGAATCATGTCACTGCTCAGTTCAGCGCGGGCAAAATCAATCGCCGCCTTCTGCAGCGACAATTGCTCGGCTGTAAGGTCGAAATCCATTGGTTGATTCAGGCGTGCTGGTTTCCGCTGGGTTGCGGTGGCAAAGTATCGGCCAGGATTTCGGCGATGTCGCGCACGGTCATATCACCGTTGCGAGCGGCAATCCCGTCGCTTGTCATGGTCAAACAAAACGGGCACGAGACGCACAGCGTGCGCGTGCCGGTAGCAAGTGCTTCGGCGACCCGGCTTTGTCCTACCCGTTTATCAGCAGTATCGTCGAACCACATCCTTCCGCCGCCGGCGCCACAACAGGAGGTTTGACGCCCGTGACGCGGCATTTCTACTATTCCGTTCTCGCCAGTCACCCGGGATAGCAGCGCTCGCGGCGCGGCAGTGACGTTTTGCACGCGCGCCAGGTAACACGGATCGTGGTAAGTGATGCTGGCCGACGTCGCTCCGGTTCCGGCTGAACCTTCCGCCGGAACTCTTAACCGGCCAGTGTGCATAAGTTCGTCCAGAAATTCGGTGTGATGGACGACGTCAAGGTCCGCGCCCAACTGTGAGTAATCCTGCCGGAAACTGTTCACGCAATGTGGACAGTGTGAAACGATCCGCTTAACGCCTCGCCGTACTCCAAATCGCTCGAACGTTTTAATGTTCTTTCCGGCAAGTTGCTGGAACAGGAGTTCGTCACCCATGCGTCGGGCGGCCTCACCCGTACAACCTTCGGAATTGCCAAGCACAGCGAAGTTGACGTCGGCCGCTTGCATGAGTTTCACAACACTGCGGGCGACTTTTTGCAACCGACGGTCATAGGCTGCGGCGCATCCCACCCAATAAAGCACATCGCAATCGGGATTGTCCTGCACGTTTGAGACACGAAGGCCATCGGCCCATGCCATACGATCCTGCGCGGGCATCCCCCACGGGTTGCCGGTGCGGCCGGTTTTTTGCAGTGCCTGGGCCGGAGATCCACGAAGCTTGCCGTCGGCCACCAGGGACCGCCTCATATCAGTGATAAAACCCAACGGGCTTATGCCGAGCGGACAAACATCCACACAGGCCGAGCAGGTCGTACACGACCACAGAGTTTCATCTAAAATAATCTCCCCAACGAGCGCAGGCCTCGCCGAACCATCTCTTTCAGCAGGCCGCACCATGGCTACCGCCTCAAAGTGTTGGCGGACGTCTTGCACCACGCTCCGCGGCGACAGCGGTTTCCCTGCTTCGAAGGCCGGGCATTGCTGTTCACATCGGCCGCACGAAACACACGCGTCCAGTTCGATGAGTTGCCAACGCTTGAATTGCTCCACGCGCGTCACGCCGATTTCACCGGTCTCCTCGACCTGTTCGATCGACACTGGCGAAAGCCTCCCTAGACGCTCTATGCCCGCGGCCAATCTCACGGTCCCCGCAATCCCGTGGAGGAGCCGGGTGTACGGGAAAAGTGCGATCACAGTTAGCGCCAACACGGCGTGGAACCACCATGTCGCGATGTGCCAGTCACTCGCACCTGCCGGTGTCATCCCGAGGCTTTCGAAACCTCGCGCAAAGAGCACTCCCACAAATGAAACTCCCGGCATCGGAGTTTGCTCGCGCACAATTCGCAATCCTTCCAGCACGTATCCAGTCATCCCGATGATCGCGAAAAGAGCGAGCACCAGCCAATCTTGCCATTCATGACCCACTTCAGGAGGTCGCTTCCAGCGGCGATACACGAAAAAACCGCACCCGGCCAGTAAAGCCAGTCCAGCGAGATCCATTACAAACTCGTAGACCGCGAAATAAAGCCCCTTGTGAAACACCGGGTCGGTTGGTGCATGACCTAGCAGTTTCTCCAGCAGATGTTCGACCCCGATCAGACCCGTACCGATCGACAGTACAACGAACCCGCCGAACAAAAGAATATGCGCCGCGCCCGCCGCGCCGTGTCCCCGCACCCGGCGCTGTAACAACACAAATTGCCACAGGTTGATCAGGCCCGCGCGCCAACTAAAACGCTCAGTGTCGGACTTTCCGATTCGCCACCGCCGCACGCGGCGCGCAACGCCCCATGCCAACACGCCCGTTGACAAGGCAGAGAGACCCCAGAACCACAGTTTCGCAGCATCGGAGACATTGCCGAAGATTTCGCGTGTCAGCGCAGCAGCGAGAACGTGCTCTTCCATAAGATAACTCATTTGCCTAACTCGCGGATCAATTCGGGAACAATCTGGCGCACATCGCCGACGAGTCCGTAGGTGGCGATGGAAAACATCGGCGCTTCCGGATCACTGTTGACGGCAACAACAACGCGAGAGTTTTTCATGCCAGCCAGGTGTTGCACGGCACCTGAGATGCCGAGCGCGACGTAAAGTTGCGGAGCAACGACCTTGCCGGTTTGTCCTACCTGCCATTCGTTAGGCGCAATGCCCGCATCCACCAACGCTCGCGTGCATCCAGCTGCTCCGTTCAAAGCATCGGCTAATCGGCCGACATAATTCTCAAACTCTTCACTCGTCCGAAAGGGCCGGCCACCTGAGACCACCACGCGAGCCTCGGTCAATTCAGGACGCGACGTGGGACGCGATTCGAGCCCGACGTACTCGCTATGATTCGGCAGCTTCGAGGCGTCCACACTCCACACGGTGCGTTCCCCCGGTTGATCGAGCGGCTCGGCGGAAGGAAAGACAGAGGCCCGTACTGTGATCACCCGCGGCCGCCCAGCCAAAGTTACTATCGCCATTGCCGCCCCTGCATACATCGGCCGGCGCAATAACAATTCTCCATTCGCGAAGGAATAACCCGTTATGCCGCGCGGGGGAGAATATCTTTCGCAAATGTCGTCGAGTTCGCGATGATGCTCACCGCATCGCGTGCTTTCGCAACGTCCGCAATAATCTGCGCGTAACGATCGGCCGTTGGATTTGCCAGCAACGGCTGGTCAACGACGATCACCGGCGCGAACCGTGCTGCGTCAGCGGCAACAGAATCGAGTCCGCTACCGACTACCAGCAATTCGACACGCTCTCCGGAGCGAGCGGCGAGATCGCGCGCAACGGCCAGTGCAGAAAAAGAACCGGGGCGAGCGTGTGCTCCATCGTGTTCCGCTACCACAAGTATGCTCATCCTTCGTCTCGCTAAACGCTCGCGCTCAGATCACTTTCGCTTCGTATCGCAGCCTGTGCACAAGTTCGGCCGCGTCGGCGACTCTCACGCATACGCGATCGATGGCGACTTGCTCGAGGTGTACGATGCGCACCTTTGGCTCCGGCGATACGCCTAAATCCCGGTGTGAAATTGTCTCGATCGGCCGTTTCTTCGCTTTCATCAGAGCGGGTAGCGAAGCGTAACGCGGCTCGTTCAAGCGCAGATCTGTTGTGACCACAGCGGGCAACCGAACGATGACCGTTTCCAGGCCGCGATCGGTTTCGCGCGCAACGCTCAACCGGACGGATTCGAGGAACTCAATTTTCGACGCGAACGTTGCTTGAGGCCAGTCCAGCAGGCCCGCCAACATCTGACCCGCCTGATTGGAATCGTCGTCCACGGCCTGTTTGCCCATCAGCACCAGATCGGGTTTCTCGCGCCGCACAATGGCCGCGAGGACCTGCGCCACACTCCAGGGATCAAGGGCAGCGTCGAAATCAACCCGGATGGCACGATCCGCTCCCATCGCCAGCGCAGTGCGAAGTTCGCTCTCGAAATTGGCATTGCCGACGGCGACTGCGGTCACTTCCACCCCCGAGCCACGCTGCTCGCGGATGTGCAGGGCTTCTTCGAGCGCGATTGCGTCAAATGGATTGATGATGTACGCCGCAGCTGCGTCTTCGATTCCCGATCCGTCCGGGCGGATACGGACCCCTTCGTCAGTCGAAGGAACACGCTTGGTGGGAACGAGAATTTTCACATCATCGCCGGGCGTGCAGTCTTACCTCATGCCCTTGAGCTTCTGGTAATCGATTTTATCGGTCGACGTTTTCGGCAGCGACTCGAGGCAGCAAAACAAGTCGGGGACCATATAGAGCGGGAGGTTCTCGGAACAAAATTTCTTTAGCTCGATCATCGACAACTTTGATCCGTCGCGCGTACTCGTGAAAGCTTTGATCGGCACGCCATCGTCGTCTGGAAACGCTAGCACTGCTGCCTCTTTGATAGATGGGTGCCGATACAATGCCGCTTCTATTTCACCCAGCTCGATGCGATAGCCGCGCTTTTTGATCATGCGGTCACGTCTGCCTAAAAACTTATAGTTGTCGTCGGCGAGCTCGCGAACGATGTCACCCGTCCGATACCAGCGCATTTGACGTCCTGGCAGAAATGCCTTCGCCGTATTTTCCGGCAAATCCCAGTAGCCCTGTAAGACGCTTGGGCCAGCGATACACAACTCTCCTTCAGCTCCCCGGCTAACCTCGGCCCCGAACTCATCCACCACGAGCGGCTGGCAATAGGGACAGGCTTTGCCGATGGGAACGGCTTCGCTTTGCGATTCAGGGATTACTCGCGGGACCTCATAAAAGGTGCAGACATTTGTCTCGGTTGGTCCATAAAGATTGAAATACTTTGGATGCGGCCACAGTGATTTCAGTAGCTTCAAATATTTGATGGGAAACACCTCACCGGCGAATAAGACAAGTCGAAGCGAGGAATAATCGTACTGCTCCAATTTTCCGAACTGTGCCAACAGACTCAAGACCGAAGGGGCTGAATACCAGGCCGTGAGCTTCTTCTCCGCAATCCATGGCGCCAGTCGCGCCGGTTCTTTGCCCAGTGCTTCTTCGACGATTACGAGTGTCGCCCCATGTTTGAGCGACACATAAATATCAAGAATGGATAGATCAAAGTGAAATGGAGCATGCGAGGAAAACCGATCATCCTCGTTCGCTTTGAACACATCGGAACACCAGTCGATGAAGGCGGCGGCATTACCATGCGAAAGCATGACACCCTTCGGCTTGCCGGTTGAACCCGAGGTATAAAGGATGTAAGCAAGATCGGATGCTTCGCGAGTGGCGCTGGGCGCTGACGGCGCGGGATTCTCCAGATCGA
>QHPN01000219.1 GCA_003219115.1 Verrucomicrobiota bacterium
GAAAACTGATCGGGGCGATTCCAAAAGAAGAGCTCGAGGAATTTTTTATTCTCAGCGATCTCATCGTTGAAGATGCGACCGAGCCGTCCGCCACGGTCGAAAAAACCCCGTTTGCCAAATGTGCGCGCTGCTGGCGCCATCGTGAAAGCGTGGGCCAAAGCAGCGCTCACCCCGATTTGTGCGACCGCTGCGAAGGCGTGGTGGCGTCGCCAAAACCGGAGGGACGCGCTTCTGCGCGTCCTTGAAGATTCGGCGAAACGTGAAGCTAACGTGCTGTCATCCCGAGCCGCGAAGACAACGCCAGTCCGGCTCGGACCGAGGGAACTCCCAGTTGGTCACGCGTTATCCAAACTTGCGTTACCATTCATCCACTGAGAGATCCCTCGCATTCGCTCGGGATGAAGCGCGTTTTGAAATCGTATGAAGTGGATCCTATCTCTTTCCCTCCCCCTCTACGCGCTCGATCAGATCACAAAATATTGGATCCTGCGACACGTCGACCCGGACTCGAATCTCCCGATCATTTCACGCTGGTTCTATCTCGTGAATGTTCCCAACACCGGCGCGGCTTTCGGTTCCTTCAAGAACAATAACGCCTTTTTCATCGTCCTGTCGTTGATCGCAATGGTTGCGGTGCTTTCCATTCTCTTGCACAAGCAAGGCCACCCAGATGCCTGGCGCGATCTCTCCCTCGCTCTTCTTCTCGCCGGCGTCATGGGCAACCTCACCGACCGGCTCGTCCACGGTCACGTCACCGATTTTCTTCTCTTCAACCTGCATATTCGCTTCGCCAACCCATGGCCGGCCTTCAACGTCGCCGATTCCTGCATTTGTATCGCAGTGATCTTCTTCATCATTCATACCCTGCGGCAAAAGACCGCTGTACACGATCGAAGGTAGGGGCGATTGACCTCAATCGCCCGCACACGAAGATAAACGGGCGGTTCGGTGAACCGCCCCTACCTTTAGTATGAACGATCCTTCGCCAATGGAACGAACCGCGCGCACCATTGCGACAAAACTCCGCCAGCACGGCCATTTAGCTTACTTCGCCGGCGGTTGCGTTCGGGACATGATCCGCGGGCTTCCGCCGAAAGATATCGACATCGCCACCAATGCGCGCCCGGAGCAGGTGCAGAAACTTTTCGGGCGCACGTACGCGGTCGGCGCGCATTTCGGCGTCATCGTTGTCCTGGAAAACGGATTGCAGTTCGAAATTGCGACCTTCCGCTCCGACGACGTCTATCTGGACGGGCGTCGTCCCAGCGAAGTTCATTTTTCTTCGCCCGAGGAAGACGCGCGCCGGCGCGATTTCACCGTCAACGGAATGTTTTTCGATCCGGCGAAAAACGAAGTGATCGATTTCGTCGGCGGCCGGACGGATCTCAAAGCAAAATTGATCCGCGCCATTGGCGATCCGACACAACGGTTCTCCGAAGATCGTCTGCGAATGCTACGTGCCATCCGTTTCGCCACCGTGCTCGAGTTTGAAATTGAAAAGGAAACCTGGAACGCGCTCGCGCAAAACGCCGCCTCCATCACCGAGATCAGCGCGGAACGGATTCGCGATGAGTTGGTGCGCATTTTTCTCTCGCCGCACCGATTGCGCGGCTGGGACTTGCTCGATCAATCAGGGCTGCTGCGCACCGTTGTTCCCGAGATCGAGCCGATGAAAGGTTGTGAGCAGCCGCCGCAGTTTCATCCGGAGGGCGACGTATTTCGGCACACCCGCCTCATGCTCGAGCTTTTGCCGGAAAAAGTTTCCGTGCCGCTCGTGTTCAGTGTCATCCTGCATGATATCGCCAAACCGGTCACCGCCACGGTTGATGCCGACGGCCGTATTCGTTTTAACGAACACGACCGAATCGGCGCGGAAATGACCGAAAGAATCATGGAACGGTTGCGTTTTTCGCGCGCGGAAATCGACACCACCGTGGAAATGGTGCGCCAACACATGGTCTTCAAGGATGTGCCGCGGATGCGCGTGGCCAGACTGAAACGATTCATGGCGCGACCAACATTCGAAGAGGAAATGGAATTGCATCGGGTCGATTGCGCGAGTAGCCATGCCATGCTCGACAATTACGAATTTCTCCAGCGCAAAAAGGAGGAGTTCGCCAATGAACCGATCATTCCGCCGCCGCTTGTCACGGGAAATGATTTAATCGCGATGGGAATGAAACCGGACCCGAAGTTCGGCGAAATCCTCGAAGCAGTCGAAACGCGCCAACTCGAAGGCGCGTTCAAAACACGCGAAGAAGCGCTCGACTGGGTAAAGCGCGAATACACCGGCTAGATTCCCGTTATCCCGAGCGTAAGCCGAGGGGGCCCGCAGCGACACCTTTAGGGTAACTTCGTCGGGATCCCTCGGCTACACTTGGGATGACGCGCGTCATCCAACCCCAAATTCGTCACTGGACGAATCTGTCCGACTAGCGCACATCAAAGAATCACACATCCATGCGCATTCTGATGATCAGCGCGGAAGGACCGCCGTTGCAGCGCGCCGGAGCTCTCGTCGACGTGCTCGATGCCCTGCCTCACGAATTGCGCGAGCGCGGCCACGAAGTCAGCCTCGTGCTGCCGTTTTATCGCGAACTTCGCGAAAACAATTCGATCGACGCTGAGGACACTGGCGTCACTGTCGATATCCGCGTCGGCGACAAAAATTATGTTGCGGAATATTTCGAAAGCCGGACCTCAACCGGGGTCCAGGTGTTTTTTGTTCGCTGCGATGAATTCTACGATCGCCCGGAAATTTATGGCGAACATGGAACGCCCTACGAAGACAACCCCGCGCGTTTCATTTTTTTCAACAAAGCCGCCATCGAGCTGGCGCGGCGGCTGACCCCGGCGCCACAAATCCTGCATGTCCATGATTGGGCAGCCGCGCTCATTCCCGCCTATGTCCACGCCCACAATCTGCCCTTTGCCACCGTCCTAACGATTCATAGACTGGCAGAACAGGGAAGTTTTTGGGGACTCGATTTCGGCCTCACCAATTTGCCACAGCGCTTTTTCTCGCTTCGCGGTGTCGAGTTCTTCGGACGCCTTAATTTTCTGAAAGGCGGGATCGTTTTCGCCGATCGCATCACCACGGTGAGTGAACATCACAAGCACGAGATCCTGCGGCCGGAAGGCGGCTGCGGCCTCGATGCCGTTCTCCGTGAAAACGCCCATAAGCTCAGCGGCATTTTGCACGGCGCCGATTATGCCCGCTGGAATCCGGAAACCGATTCTTTGCTCCCGGCGCGTTTCAATTCGGAGAAATTCTGGGGCAAAATGATTTGTCGCGACGCTCTCCTTGAGGACATGCGCCTTGCGCCGGCACCGCGTGGACCGGTTTTTGGAATGGTCACGCGCGTGGTCGCGGAAAAAGGCTTTGGCATTCTCACCCCGCTGTTCGATCGCATGCTCTCGGATGATGTCCGCCTCATCATTCTGGGCGAAGGCGATCCCGGGTTCGAAACCACTCTCGCCATTGCTTCCCGGCGCTATCCGGCGCGATTTGCCTATCGCCGCCATTACGACGAACGACTCGCTCATTTGATCGAAGCGGCGTCGGACATCACGCTCGTGCCATCGCAGTTCGAGCCAGGCGGATTAATCGCAATGTATAGCTTGCGCTACGGAGCAATCCCGATCGCGCACGCCAGCGGTGGCATTCAGGAAATCATTCAGGATTATGACCCGACACTCCCCCCAGCGCAGGCGGGCTACGGCTTTCTTTGCTATAATTATTCGTCGGACGCGTTTTGGGATTCGATTAAACGTGCCCGATTCCTCTTTCCCGATCGCACTCTTTGGACCGGTCTGATGCGCCGGGCCATGGAGCGGGAATTTTCCTGGGCGGGATCGGCGCAGCGCTACGAAGATTTGTATCGCGGCCTCCTAGGCGAATCCGAGCTCGCTGCCTAGGGACGGGCGATTCGGTGAATCGCCCTACCTGAAAACCCGCGTAGGTAGGGGCGATTGACCACAATCGCCCGCCGGACCGTGCACGAGACGCGAATAAAGCGAGAACAGCAGCGTCAAAAAACCGCACCGTGACAGCCGTACTATATAATATAGGCGAAACTGCGTTGGAAGAGCCTTGCATTCCCCCGGCCGTTCCGTTTCCCTCTGCCCTTCCACAGGCGCGCGTTATGAACCGGATCCCTGCTACGGCCAAAGCGCTCGGCGCCGGCCTCGTCGTCACCATCCTCCAGATCGTGGTCGCGATCTTCCTTCTCGCTCCCGAAGGCCCCTTCGAATACCGCTATCGCACACTTGTTCAACACGATAGCCATTGGTTCGCCAATATCGTCGACCGCGGTTACCAGACCATCGTCCCTCCCATTTCCCACAAAATGATGGAAGTCTCCAATACTGGCTTCTTCCCCGCCTACCCTGCTCTTGCCTGGATCTTGCACCGCGCCCTCGACCTCGACGCCGAAGAGGCCCTACTAATTACCGCCCAGTCCGCCGCCCTGGGTTTTTGGACCTATTTTTTTCTCTTCGGGGAACGCTGGAACCTGCCTTTCAGTTGGCAGTTACTCGGGGCCCTCGCCATTCTCGCCCATCCCGCCGCTTTCTTCCTCGTCGTGGCCTATTCCGAGTCGCTGTTTTTAATGGCGCTGATCGGTTTCCTTTATTGGAGCGCCGCGGAAACGCGACGCGGATGGGTTCTGGCGGCGATCCACGGCATCGTCATGTCGGCAACCCGGATTGTCGGATTACCATGCGCGCTGGCTCCGTTGATCAAAAAGATTTGGGAGCTCGGCGCGTCGAGTCTGAGGAATATTCGCGACTGGCTGCCAAATTACGGTCGGGCCATCTTGCTTACTGCCACGGCCATGCTCGGCGGGCTCGGGTTTTTCGTCTACTGCCAGTTCCGCTGGGGGCGTTGGGATATTTACCTGCTGACGCAGCAGTTCGGCTGGGACATCAAACCCGATTACCTCGCGGTATTTAAACCATCGAGCTACCACTGGCTCATGCCGGACCTGGCTGATCCCACTGAGATGAGCCAGATGGCGGTAACGCTCGGCGGGCTAGTACTGCTCGGGATGTTTACTGCTGAATTTTTTTTACCCAAGCAACGTCCAACCAATCGTTCTGTGCGCATCGTATTCTATTTCGCAGCCTTCGTTCTCTATTTCCTCTCCGTCTCGGGCGTTGCCTGCGTCAATATGGAAAGCATGCTCCGATACGAGTTTTGTTTGCATCCGCTTATCGTGCTGGCGCTTTTGCATTATTTGCACAATCTTTCCCTCCGCTCGTGGCTGGGACGGGCAACCGCGATGACCGCAATCGCGTTGATCGGCGCGGCAGGGCTCGGCCTCGAAAGCTGGTACATTTGGAATTTTACACGAGGAAACTGGGTTGCCTGATTTAATGAAAACGAACGTCGCCATAATCGGTGCCGGACCGGCCGGTCTCACCGCCGCCTATCTTTTGTCGAAGAACGAGGTCGACGTCACCGTGCTGGAAGCTGATCCGGTTTACGTCGGCGGCATTTCCCGCACCGCCACCTACAAGGGTTTTCATTTCGACATCGGCGGCCACCGTTTCTTCTCGAAGTCGAAAGAAGTGAACGATTTTTGGAGCGAGATCCTGCCGAACGACATGCTCGATCGGCCCCGCAGCTCGCGGATTTTTTACGGCGGAAAATTTTTTGCCTATCCGCTACGGCCCTTTGAAGCGCTGGTGAAACTCGGCCTGCTCAAATCCACGCTTTGCATTTTGTCGTGGTTGAAGGCGCGTCTTATGCCGGTCCGCGACCCGCGGAACTTCGAAGACTGGGTCAGCAACCAATTCGGCAAACGCCTCTTCAACACGTTCTTCAAAAGCTATACCGAAAAGGTTTGGGGAATGAGCTGCCGGGAAATTTCGGCGGATTGGGCCGCGCAACGCATCAAAGGCCTGTCCCTTGGCAGTGCGATCAAGAACGCCCTCTTCCCGCGACGCCGTCCGAAAGATAGCTCCAAGGTCATTAAGACCCTCATCAATTCGTTCAAGTACCCGCGGCGCGGGCCAGGAATGATGTGGGAGACCTGTGCGGAGAAAACCAAAGCAATGGGTGGCGCCATCCACATGGGTTGCCCTATGATCCGTTGCGAATATCAAGACGCTAACGGGACTTGGACGATAATTTATCGCGACCAGCACGGGGCCGAACATGCCCTTGAATCCGAGCATGTTATTTCCTCAGCGCCGATGCGCGAATTGATCAACGATCTCGCCCCTGCCGCTTCCGAAGAGGCAAAGCGCGCCGCCGATTCCCTGAAGTATCGCGATTTCCTCACCGTGATGTTGATCCTGAAAAATCGCGACGCTTTCCATGACAACTGGATCTACATCCACGACCCGAGCGTGAAGGTCGGTCGCATCCAAAACTTCCGTTCCTGGTCGCCCGAGATGGTGCCCGATCCGAACAAGGCCTGCTATGGGCTGGAGTATTTTTGCTTCGAACACGACGGACTCTGGGATTCGAAAGACGACGACCTGATTGCGCTGGCGAAGCGGGAGCTCATCCAGATCGGGTTAGCACGCGAAGGCGATGTCCTCGATGGCTGCGTCGTGCGCCAAAAAAAAGCCTATCCGGTTTACGACGACCACTACGCCGAGCATGTCGCGACTATTCGCGAAGAACTGGACCGCCGTTATCCCAATCTTCATCTTGTTGGCCGCAACGGCATGCACAAATACAACAACCAAGATCACGCCATGATGACGGCGATGCTTTGCGCCGAAAACATCATCGCCAACACCAAGCTTTACGATCTCTGGCAGGTGAATCAGGACGCCGAGTATCATGAATCCGGCGACGCGCCTTCGGAGGAAACCGTCGGAACCGCCATCCGTCTGGTGCCCACGCGAGTCACCGGCACGCCCGAACTCGCGCCCGAAGGTTAATTGGGGCTGCGGCCGTGCCGCGATTCGACATTTTTCAGGACCGGACCGATGCGGGACG
>QHPN01000220.1:0-9054 GCA_003219115.1 Verrucomicrobiota bacterium
TGTCTCCGGCCCGCCGGGAAGCGGCAAAACCACGCTGGCGCATGTCATCGCGGAAATGACGCACTCCGAATTCATCCGCCTAAGCGGTGTCGAGAGTAACGTGGCGGAAATGCGCAAAGTGGTCGCGGCGGCGGCTAATCGGCTTCGGACCGCGGGACGGAAAACGATCGTGTTCATCGATGAGATTCACCATTTCAATAAAGCGCAGCAGGATATCCTCCTCCCCGATGTGGAGAGTGGAAATCTTCAGTTGATCGGCGCCACTACTTACAATCCATACTTTTACGTTAATAGCGCGTTAGTCTCGCGGTCGCTGGTTTTCCGACTCGAACCACTCACGGTCGAGCAACTGGAACTATTGGTCGATCGCGCCCTGGCCGACGCCGAACGCGGCCTCGGAAAACATAACGTTAAAATGGACCCCGATGCGCGAAGGCATCTGGCAAAGTTGAGCGACGGCGACGCGCGGAAATGTTTGAATGCGCTCGAAGTTGGCGTGCTGACAACGCCGCCTGTAGCCGAGGTCGCCGACTCCGGCGTCCGTGAGGAGAAGGACTCGCGGAAGCGCGTCCCTCCGACGGAGCCGGTCATCCATTTCACGCTTCAGGTCGCGGAAGAAAGTATTCAAAGCAAAGCGGTGGTGTATGACAAGAAAGGCGATGCGCATTACGACACCATCAGCGCGTTTATTAAGAGTATGCGCGCATCAGACGAAAAAGGCGCGATTTACTGGCTGGCGAAAATGTTGCACGCCGGTGAAGATTTTCGTTTTATCGCGCGCCGCATCGTCATTTTTGCAAGTGAAGATGTCGGCCTGGCCGATCCGCAGGCGCTCCCGCTCGCGATCGCGACGCAACATGCCGTTGAATTCGTCGGAATGCCGGAAGCGCGCATTCCGCTTGCCCATGCCACGGCCTACATGTGTCGGGCGAAAAAGAGTCGCGAAGCATACGAATCGTTAGCCGCGGCCAGCGAACAGATTGAATCCGAGCACACGGCACGGGTACCCGAGAATCTGAAGAACAAACATTTTCCGGTAAATCCGGAAGGCTAATTTTGATGCGCTCGCCTCACGTGCGTTTGCGCGCCATCACGGTAGCCGTCGCGATCAGCGCATTGTGCCTGGGCGGTTGCAGCAAACGAACAGAGCATGACGTTTTCGATTTGCCGTGTGGACCAGGCCGGCTCGTCCTTCACGAAAATCATTTAGCTACATTTGAAACCACCTATGTCACATTCGAACTGCGATACATCGAAGGAAAAAAGGTTCGCCTGGTCGATAAGTTGAAACCTCGGGCACGCCTTTACCTCGCACCGACCACGGTCGAGCATCTCCACCACTTCCGAAACAACCGCGCGGAGGATCCCTGGCCAATTTTTGTGAGCCCAAGCCAATTCAGTCTCGCTGAATACGAGCAGATTCGCGAAACCCTCAAATCAAACCTCCCGCTCATCGATGAGGCGGTGAATCGGCCACGCCAGCCCCTTGAATATTTCCGCGAAGATCGCAAACCGATGATTAGCTCGATTCGTTACATCGACTATGACGGTTTGCGCCACACCTACGCAGGCTCAGACAAACACACTAATCTTACGGTTGAACCGGATGGGAGTGTATGGTTGGGGCAGGCATGGGGTGCTGGCGGAACAAGTAGAGCTCTTATCGGTTTTGCGAACGAAAAGCGAGTAGTGCTTGCTCCCTATGATTCCCGGCTAACGCAAACAAGCTCGGGCAAAAACATCTACACGCAGGCTAATGTCCAAAAATGGAAAGCAAAGAGCGGACACGCAATATTCGATGATTTTGAAGTGAATGTATCACCGAGTGAGGCCGAATTCGATGTTGCAATGTCCGAACGGAGAAAAAACACGGCGGAATCGCATTAAAAACGAATCATCACTGCCGGTGCGCCTGCATCCGCGGTTACGCGATTGGTTCTTCGCCAGTTTTCCGGCGTTCACCCACGCGCAGTTGCTCTGCGTTCCGTCTGTTCTAAAACGCGAATCGATCCTTCTCACCTCTCCCACCGGTAGTGGAAAGACCCTCGCCGGATTCCTCGGTGTTTTCGATTCGCTTCTTCGAGAACTTGACTCCGGCGGTCTGAAGCCAGGGGTGCGCTGCGTCTACGTTTCCCCACTGCGTGCGCTCGCCTACGACATCGAGAAAAATTTGCGCGCGCCTATTGCCGGCATGGGACTGGAAAAGGAACTCCGCATTCACTTGCGGACTGGCGATACCACGGCAACCGACCGCACCAAATTTCGCAACCAACCATCTCCCTTTCTCGTCACTACTCCCGAATCGCTCGCCATTTTGCTGGCACAGGAAAGCTACGCACAACATCTCGCCAAGACGGAGTTCGTCATCGTCGATGAATTACATTCCTTCGCCGGCAACAAACGCGGCGCAGACCTGAGCATTTCCCTCGAGCGCCTCGAGAGGCTGGTAGGGGCGATTGACCTCAATCGCC
This sequence comes from Verrucomicrobiota bacterium, assembly GCA_003219115.1. Lineage (GTDB taxonomy): Bacteria > Verrucomicrobiota > Verrucomicrobiia > Chthoniobacterales > UBA10450 > AV69. The sequence goes on from QHPN01000220.1 coordinate 2,472, forward strand.
CGCAACTAAGTGGTCGTGCGGGCGGGTCCGAGCCGGACTGGCGAGGTGAACCGCCCCTACCCACGCGCCTTGTCCGCATCGGCCTTTCCGCCACGGCCGCGCCGCTCGACTTGCTCGCCGAATTTCTTGTCGGCAAAGATCGACATTGCTGCATCGCCGAAGCGCGCATCGAGAAACAACAAATCGTAGACGTTTTTTCTCCAATCCGCCGCAACCCGTATCCGCCATCCGGCTACACCGGCGCGCGCCTTTACGCGGAATTATCGCAACTGATTCGCTCGCGCCAGTCGGTCATTGTCTTCACAAATGTCCGCTCGGCCGCGGAACAAATCGGATTGCGATTGCGCGAGCACCTGCCGGAACTGGCCGATGCGATCGAGATTCATCATGCTTCACTCGATCGCAGCGTTCGGCTCGGAGTTGAAGATCGCTTGAAGAATGGCGAACTGCGGGCCGTTGTTTGCTCGACCAGTCTTGAGCTTGGAATTGATATTGGCGCCGTCGATCTGGTCGTGATGGTGGCGACACCGAAAGGCGTTTCGCGTGCCATCCAGCGGATTGGCCGGTCAGGACATTCGCTAAACAAGAGCAGCCACGGCATTCTCGTCGCCACCAACGTGAACGACCTCGTGGAAGCGACGGTCACGGCAAAGCTTGTGCGCGAGCGCGCCCTCGATCCGATCAAAATTCTGGAAAAGCCTTTTGATGTCGTCGCCCAACATATTGTCGGCATCGTCGCGCTGGCGCCGGCGTCGGCCGACTCCATCTATGACGTGATCACGAGGGCGCGACCATTTCATGACCTCACCCGCGAGGAGTTCGATCGGGTATTGCATTATCTGGAGGGCGGAGGCGAAGCCCTGGCGCAACAATATCGTGGCGTCTTTGGCAAAATCTCCGTCGGCGATGATGGAATCGTTGCTCTGGCAAACAAACGCGTGGCGCGCGAATTCCTGATCAACATCGGGACGATTGTTTCCGAGGGATTCGTCGATGTCATGTTGAAGCGGCGCCGGCTTGGCTCGGTTGAGGAAGGTTTCGTCAAAGGCCTGCAAATCGGCGACCTCTTCGTGCTCGGCGGGAGGGTCCTGCGACTGATCGATACCGGGGTGCAGGAGGCGTTTGTTGAACGAGCCGACGGTCAATTGCCGACTATTCCGCGCTGGAACGCGGCCAAAATGCCCCTCACCTCGGGAGTAGCCCGGGCCGTGCGAGAACTGCGCGCCGATTTGGCTGATCACTTGCGTCAGGAAACAAATGACGCGGTCAGTGTGGATTGGCTGGTCGAGCGTTACCAAATCTCGTTAGCGAATGCGCAAGCCGTCGTGGAACAATTTCGCACACAACTCGCTATCTCCGACGTCCCCACCGGCGACTCGATGCTGATTGAACTCTATCGTGACGAAGATTTCTCCCATTATTTTTTTCACGCTCTGATTGGCCGAAGCGCCAATGACGCGCTTTCCCGCATTGTCGCCTGGCGGATGAAGAACCGAAGTGGCGGTAACGCACTCGTTACGATCGACGACTCTGGATTCCTGCTCACGCTTCGCCGCTTTCAGGAATTAATGCTGGAAGATTGGCGAGTCTGTTTCGAGCGCGAAGGCGCGGAAGATGATTTGCGCCTGGCTTTGCGCGGATCGGAATTGGTAAAGTGGCAATTCCGCGGCGTCGCTCAAACCGGACTGATGGTGCCGCGCAATTATCCGGGTCAAAAGCGCATCCGCAAACAAATGCATTGGAGCACGGAAACCATTTTTCGTGTGCTCGAGGCGCACGAGCCCGATCATCCACTGCTGAAGGAGGCATACCGCCAGGCCAGTCAGATTTTTCTCGACGCTGAAGAAGCCAATGCGTTTCTCGACCGCGCGCAACACTTCGACTGGCAGTTGCGCGAGCTGCCGGCGGTCTCGCCATTTTCCTTCCCGATTTATGCCAGCAAGATCAAGGAGACGATGATGCTGGAGGATCCGGCGGTGGCGGTCGAGCGAATTTATCGTGAACTCTACGCCCGCGCCCGTCAAGTTGCCTTGACTAACGAGAATTGGACCGAGCTGGCGGCGCAATGACCACATTTAAGGACCATTTCTCGGGACACGCCGCTGATTACGCAAAGTTCCGGCCGAATTACCCGCCCGAACTATTCGACTATCTCGCTTCAATTTCGTCAGAGCGCGAACTGGCGTGGGATTGCGCGACTGGGAACGGGCAAGCGGCGGTCGGGCTGGCTGAGCATTTCGCCAAGGTAACCGCGACGGATGCGAGCGCGCAGCAAATCGAAAGTGCGCAACCACATCCGAGCATCAGCTACCGGATCGCACGGGCGGAAGCGAGTGGAATCGATCCAGATTCGGTGGACTTGATCCTGGTCGCGCAGGCGTTGCATTGGTTCGACATGAACCGGTTTTTCACGGAAGCAAAACGGGTGTCAAAGGAAAGTGGGATCCTGGCGGTCTCGACTTACACACACGTGGGCATCAATCCTGAAATCGACGCCATTCTTTCGAAGTTTTACCACGAAACAACCGGTCCATATTGGCCGCCAGAGCGCGAGCTGGTTGAAACTAATTTTGAAAGCATCCGCTTTCCATTTCCAGAACTGTCACCACATCAGTTTAAAATGCGCCAGCAATGGAATCTTGCTCAGCTGACGGGTTATCTTCGGACGTGGTCGGCCACGAAAAAGTTTATCGCAGCCCGCGGATTTGATCCGGTCGATTCGCTCATGCCGGGGTTAGCGAACGTTTGGCACGACCGGGAGCATGTGTGCCAGGTAACCTGGCCGCTGAAACTGCGAATATTTCGAGTCCAATCAGGAGTACGAGCAGAAGCAGGAAAAACGATACATACAGAAAAAGAAAGAGGCGGGCCTTTCGACCCGCCCCTCCCCTGTCTTTGAGCAGCTTCTCCTAGCTATTGCTCTATGACACAACCCAACTCAGTTGCTCTTGGTCTGAGAGACAACTTCGTTCAACTTGAAGATCGGTAGGAACATCGCGATCACGATTCCGCCCACGATCACGCCGAGGAAAACAATCAAAAGCGGTTCAATCAGCGAAGTGAGCGCGTCCAGCATCGCTTCGATTTCCTCGTCCCAGAAATCCGCCATTTTCTCCAGCATGGTGTCGATCTTGCCGGTGGCTTCGCCCGCTGCGACCATGCGCAGGAGCATGGGCGGGAAAATGGTCTTCCGTGAAAGTGCAACAGAAAGATTGTCGCCCTTCTCCACGTCAGTGCCGACTTCTTTGATGCTGGTTTCGACAACGTGATTGCCGGACGAACCGCCCACGATATCGAGCACTTCGAGAATCGGAACGCCGCTGCGGATCAATTGCGCGAAGGTGCGCGCAAAGCGGGACATGCAAATCTTATGAACAAGCGGGCCGAAAACCGGGAGCTTGAGTTTCCAACGATCCCAGAGCTGTTTGCCACGAGTCGAGCGCAAAAAAGCGCGAACGCCGAAGATCGTGCCCCCAATACCGAGGATAAGAAAGTACCATTGCGAACGAACAAAGTCACTAACATCGATCAGAAATTGTGTCGGCGCCGGAAGCTTGGCTCCGAAGTCGGCGAAAATTTCGCCGAAGATCGGAACAACTCGCACGATCAGGAACGTGGTAATGGCGAAGGCAATGCAGACGACGATGACCGGATAGGTCATCGCCGATTTGACTTTCTTGCGCAGTCGGGCGCTGGCTTCAAGGAAGCCGGCGAGACGGTCAAGAATTTCAGAAAGCAAACCACCATGTTCACCTGCTTTCACCATGCTAATGAAAAGGCGATTGAAGACACGCGGATGCTTGGCTAACGATTCATGGAAAGTTTCGCCACCTTGGACTCGTGCGGTAATGTCGCTGATGACGGCCCGCAGAGCGCGCTGCCGTTTCGGATCAGCCTGTTCGTACAAGGCGGTCAGAGCTTGCACCAAAGAAATACCGGCTTCGATCATGGTCGAGAGCTGCCGGGTGAAGAGAACGAGATCGGTCTCTTTCACGGCAGTAGCCTTCCGGCGCGACTGGCTGGCAGTCGCTTTTCGCTGCAGAGAAAGCACCATCAGACCGCGACTCATCAAACTGGTCACGGCGTTGTCTTCGTTCAGAGCTTCCTGGACACCGGACACGCGCTTGGTAGGAGAATGTGATCATAAGATAGGTGGTTATAGAAATCGTAGCAGCTACAGTGCCAGTGAGCCCCTCGCTCGCGGTCTTAAATTCTGCGCGGTTGCAAATATAAGTGATTAAGTTCTAGATATTTACATGATTGAATTTTGCCGTGTCTCACCCGCCTTCGTCGTATGGTATACTTACGATCCAACCGTCAAGGCAGATCTCTTTTCCACTGCCTTTTCAGCAAGAAACGAGCTTACCCTTGTCGATCCAATCGCTTTGCCTGCCCCATACTGCACCGAACTCGATTCCCTCGGACGCGTCGCCAATATCGTTGTCACGAATGCGAATCATTTGCGCGACACACTGAAGTTTGCACGGACCTACTCCCCTTCCATTTTTGCCCCGTCCGAGTTGAACGCAGAATTAACCCACAACCACACCTTGTCCGATAGTCTTCAGGTCGGACCGTTCCGCGCCATCAAAATCGATGGCGCCGCGGACGGCGAGTTCGCGCTTTATCATACGGACGATGGCGGCACACTGATCGTTGGCGATGCGCTCATCAATTTTGAACCTCATGGCTTTGACCTTTTGCCCCAAAAATATTGCACCAACCAAAAACGAATGATCCGTTCATTGCGCCGCCTTCTCGATTTCGATTTCAATCGCATTTTTTTCGCGCATGGAAATCCGATCGTGACTCGTGCACGCGAGAGGCTTGCCTCATTACTTCCTTCATGAACGAGCAGGAAGTGCTGCATAATTTCGCAGTGGCTCAAAATCGCGGCAGCGCGTTCGCACGCTTCCTTCGGCTGATCCGGTTTTCTCACACGATTTTTGCGCTGCCTTTCGCGCTCGCGGCGCTGGTTGTGGCGGCGAATGGAGGACCCAGCCTCAGGATCTTGCTGTTGGCGTTGGCATGCATGGTCACCGCCCGAACTGCGGCGATGCTCTTCAACCGTTTCGTCGATTGGGAAATCGACCAGCGCAATCCGAGAACGGCGACCCGGCATCTTCCGTCGTGTTAATTTCGCTCGTTCTTAGCAGCGCGTTGTTTGTTTTCTTTGCGGCAAACATCAATCGCCTCACTTTCGTACTTTCACCCGTCGCACTCGGTATCATTTTTTTCTACTCGCTCACCAAACATTTTACTGACGCGACGCATTTTTTTCTTGGCTTCGCACTTGGTATTGCGCCGGTCGCCGCCTGGATTGCACAAACCGGTCGCGTGCAATTACCGCCGCTAATTCTTGCCTTCGGCGTCGTCTGCTGGGTCAGCGGGTTTGATTTGATTTACGCGACGCAAGATTACGATTTCGACCGGCGAGAGGGTTTGCATTCGCTTGTCGTGCGGCTCGGTCTGGCCGCCACCCTCCGGATCGCTCAAGGTCTCCATTTCTTAATGCTGATCGCACTGATTGGTTTCGGGATAGTCGCGACGCTCGGTGCAGTTTACTTCGCCGGGATGATTCCAATCGCAGTGACGCTCATCTATGAGCACCGCAGCGCTCGCGCTCTCGACGATGTTGCTTCGATCAACCGCGCCTTTTTCAATTCGAATGCATTTGTGAGTGCGGTCTTTCTCGCTGCGGTGTGCGCAGACCGCATGCTGTAGCCGCAATCGCCGGCCGCGGGTTTCTGCTATTGCAATCGCTCAGCCACGGCCGACGAGCGGCGGCTACAAAGTGCTCACATCGCGTTTAGCATCGCCACGCGCGCCTCGTGTCGTCCGCCTTCGAAGTCTGTCGTCAACCACGTCCGCACAATCTCCAGCGCGAGACTTTCTTCGATCAATCGTTCGCCGAGCGAGAGCACGTTGGCGTCGTTGTGTCGACGCGAGAGTCGCGCGCTTTCCAAACTCCAGCAGAGTGCGCAACGCACGCCATGCACCTTGTTCGCCACCATCGCTTCGCCGTTCCCCGAGCCGCCGAAAACGATTCCACGGTCGCACTCGCCTCGCGCGATCCGCCGAAAACGATTCCACGGTCGCACTCGCCTCGCACAACCGCTTCTGCTGCTGGTCGAATGAACAACGGATAATCTACTGGTGGGTCCGCTGCAAAAGTTCCGACATCTTTCACCTCATGTCCCAGTTCGCCAAGCAAGGCTTTCACCCTTTCCTTCAATTTGAAACCGGCGTGATCGGATCCGAGCGAAATTTTCATCGCCCTGTTTAAGCGGATTTCTCGCTGCCGTGCAACCGCGCGAGCTGTTCCCAGATTTCTCGCTCGCGTTCAGTTAATTTTTTGGGAAGCGCAATTTGCACTACAACATATAAATCACCGCGCTGACCTGAAACGCCGGGCAGGCCGCGCTCGCGCAAACGAAAACGCTGCCCGACTTGTGTCCCCGGCGGCAATTTCAGACGCGCGTTCCCCTCCAAAGTCGGGACAATCAGTTTATCGCCCAGCACCGCCTGCCACGGCGCGATTTTCATTTCGTGCAGGAGATCGCTACCTTCGACCGAGAAATCA
>QHPN01000220.1:9104-12585 GCA_003219115.1 Verrucomicrobiota bacterium
GCCCGCGAGACGAATGCGTTGCCCTTCACGCACACCGCGCGGAATTTTTACCTGATACGTTTCGGTTTTCTTCGAACCAGCGCGTCGCAACGAAACCTGTCGCGTCGAACCATGCAACGCTTCCTCCAGCGTCACCATGATATCGGCTTCGACATCGTTCCCGCGTTCCGCCGTTACCTCTCGTTGGCCAAATCCGCCGAAGGCCGAGCGCCCGCGACCCCCACCGAAAAAGGCTTCAAAGAAATCGCTGAACCCGGTGCCGCCAAATTCAAACTCGACGCCGCCATTTTCTCCGGAACCCCAGCGGAACCCGCCGCCCGGTTGACCAGCGCCCCATTGCGGCGGTGGCTGAAATCCGCCGGGCTGGTTCCAATGCTCGCCCAGTTGGTCATATTTTCGGCGTTTCTCCGGGTCGCTTAGAACTTCGTAAGCTTCATTGATCTGCTTAAATTTTTCCTCCGCCGCTTTCTTATCCTTTGCAACATCGGGATGATACTTACGCGCGAGCTTCCGAAACGCGCTCTTGATCTCATCCTCACTGGCCGTTTTCGACACGCCGAGCGTCTCGTAATAATCCCGAAATTGCACTGCCATTGCGTTTGAATGTCATTGCGGCGTCCACGTTCGCAACTCTTGTCGCCCAGATAGTGCAGTCGACGCCAGTGGATGCGGCGCGCGACCCGGGCTGTCATCCCGAGCGCAAACGCCAGTCGCGCCCGCTCGACTGAGTCTCGCCCTACCAGATGTTTCATGCGAAATTAACCTGTGCCTGAGCTCGGAAAATTGCTCGTCATTATTGGCTTCGTGGTCGTCATTCTTGGCGTTCTGCTTTGGACTGGCATCGGTCCGGGTTGGCTGGGACGTTTGCCAGGCGACATTCGGATCGCACGCGGCAACTCGGTTTTTTATTTCCCAATCGCCACCTGCATCGTCGTCAGCATCGTGCTGAGTTTGATCTTCATTCTCTTTCGTAGGTAGGGGCGATTGACCCCAATCGCCCGTGCTGCATTCTCCTCCAGATAGTGACTCTCGCCGGAAGAGGTTGTTGGAAAATCACGTCACGCGCCTGCACCGCTGCCGGAGTTGTCCGCGAGTGATTCCCCCACCCGTTTCTGGCGGCGCAGTGGGCAGCGATGTCATGATTATCGGACAGGCTCCTGGCGTTCGCGAGCCTACCTTGAAGCGCCCATTTGCCCATACTGCTGGCAAAACACTGTTTCGTTGGTTCGAAGAATCTTGCGGCCTGGATGAAGCGACAATGCGCGCGCGCATTTATTTTGCTGCCGTCATTCGCTGTTTCCCCGGCAAAGCACCTGGCGGAAGCGACCGTATGCCTGCAACGGATGAAATACGGAATTGCTCCGGATGGATGACGGCCGAATTCGAAATTCTCCGACCGCGTCTTGTCATTCCCGTTGGCCGACTCGCAATCATGCAATTCATCGATTGCCAAAAACTCGATGAGGTCATCGGTCGCTCATTTCTCGTTAGCCGTGGAGAGGTGGATTTTGATTTGATTCCATTGCCGCACCCGAGCGGGGCATCACCGTGGCATAAGATTTCACCAGGACGGGAGCTGGTCGTAAAAGCGATGCGTCAAATCTCGCGACATTCGGCAATCAAAAATCTCACACGAAGTTCGCAAAGGTCACAACGATGAGGAAGATTTGTGTTCCTTTGCCTCCGTTGTGGATTTTGTGCGAGTATTGCTGCGATGACAACGCAGATACGCGTCACCGCCTGGGGCGAAAACGTGCACGAACGCGAGAACCCAATCGTCGCCGAGATTTATCCAGATGGAATGCATAACACGATTGCTCACGCCATTTCAGAAGATGGCGACTGCGAAGTTCGCACCGCGACGCTGCATGATCCGGAACACGGATTAACTGGGGATGTCTTGGAAAACACTGATGTGCTTGTCTGGTGGGGCCACGCTGCCCACGGCAAAGTCGCTGACGAAGTAGTCGAGCGCGTTCTGGCGCGAGTTTGGCAGGGAATGGGATTTATCGCGCTGCACTCATCGCATTATTCGAAACCGTTCATGCGCTTGATGGGCACAAGCTGCTCAATCAGCTGGCGCGAAGCCGGCGAAAAAGAACGACTCTGGGTCTGCAACCCGGCCCATCCAATCGCGCGCGGGATTGATCGCTATTTCGAAATTGAAAACGTCGAAATGTACGGTGAACCGTTCGCCGTGCCGACACCGGATGAGATTGTTTTTATCTCCTGGTTCGAAGGCGGCGAAGTTTTTCGCTCTGGCTGCACGTGGAAGCGCGGCAACGGCAAAATCTTTTACTTCCGCCCCGGCCATGAAGCCTATCCCATCTATTATAATAAGGATGTCCGGCGGGTTTTGCGCAACGCCGTGCGCTGGGCTACAAGCGACGGCGTAAAATGGATCGATAGCTGCCCACGTATCGATGTCGAGGACGCGCCAGAAGAAATCACTATGAAAGGCCCGTCCATTCACAAGAAAGGCGAAGCCGGCCTTCGCTAGTTCGTCGGAGTATTTATGGGAGAAAACAAAATACCAACACGCACTGATATCCCGGATTCCGACAAGTGGGACCTGACGCCTTTGTTCGTGGACGTGAGCAAGTGGAATGAGGACGTGGCGTGGATCACCCGCACCTATCCAAAGATCGCGGAATGGAAGGGACAAGTCGGGGAGTCGGCGCAAACCCTGGCGGAAGTGCTCGAATTTCAAAAGCAGCTCGATCTGAAAATCGAGCGCGTTTATCACTTCGCGTCTCTGCAGCTGGCGGAAGACAGCGCGAATAATGATTATCTATCGCGTATTGGACAGTTGCAGAATCTAATGACCAAGCTGGCGGAAACTTCCGCCTTTGTCGTCCCGGAAATTCAGGCGATCGACGACGCACGCTGGCAACAATTCATCGCCGATCCGGTTTTGAAGGATTGGAACATTGCGCTCCACAAAATCCGCCGGATGCGCCCGCATATCTTGAGCGAGCGCGAGGAACGCCTGCTCGCGCTCGGGGCAGTCGCGCTCGATGGCTACGACGACGCGTTCTCGCAGTTGACCAACGTGGACATGAAATTTGGAGCGCTCGTCGATGTCGATGGCCGGGAAAAACCGCTTACCCAAAGCACCTACAGTTCGTTCCTGCTGAAACGCGATCGCGGCCTGAGGGAGCGCGCTTTCAACCAATTCTACGACGAATTCCAGGATCATCGGTTTACTCTTGCGTCCGCTCTCTCCTACTCCGTCAAGGCAGACATCTTTCGGTCGCGCGCCCGGAACTTTCCCAGCGCGCTGGAAGCATCGTTGTTCAAAGATGATGTCCCGGTTGCAGTTTACGATGGCCTGATTAAGGCCGTGCGCGAAGGCATTCCGGTACTCCTGCGTTATTATCAGTTGCGACGACGGGTTCTTGGTGTTGACGAATTGCATTCCTACGACACCTACGTCCCGTTAGTTCAAGAAATCGAAACCCACATCAGCTTTGACGAAGCA
>QHPN01000221.1:0-6451 GCA_003219115.1 Verrucomicrobiota bacterium
AGCCGCGGGGGAGAAAACAATCTCGCCGCCGATGACCGTCATCTCGCAGCGCGTCTTGAGAATTTCTGGCTCGGGAATTTTCATGATGTCGCCCGAGAGAACAGTGAAATCGGCGAGCTTGCCGGTTTCGATTGAGCCTTTGTCATTTTCTTCGAAAGCGGCGTAGGCGGCGTTGATAGTAAACATCTTCAGCGCTTGCTCGCGCGAGACGGCCTGCTCGGAGTGCCATCCTTCATGTGTTTCGCCTTTAATGCTTTTGCGGGCGATTGCGGCGTAGAACTCGATCATCGGCTCGCCGCTTTCGACCGGGGCGTCGGAACCGCCGCAGATGATTGCGCCGGATTTAATCAAGCTGTTCCAGGCGTAGGCGCCGCGCAGCCGATCCATTCCCAGTCGTGCCGGTGCGAAAAACAAATCGCTGATTGCGTGAGAGGGTTGCATGGACGCAATGATGCCGAGCTTGGCGAAGCGCGGAATGTCCTGTTCGCTCAAAATCTGAGCGTGCTCGATTCGCCAGCGGACGTCGCCGCCCGCTTTTGGAGGGCGGAGCTCTGCGACGCCGGGCTCGCCCGCCCCGGCGGGTAAACTCAAGCTCGCCCCTCCAACGGTGATTGGTCGCTCGCTTGGCGGAACAGACATTAGTGCTTGCTCATAAAGATCCAGAATCACTCGGTTTGCGCGATCGCCGATCGCGTGTGTCTCGACTTGAATGCCGCGGCGCAGCGCCTCTTTGAACATCGGTCTCAAGTCCTCGGGTTTTTGCGTGAGGAAACCGGAGGTGTCCGGTTTATCCGAATAGGGCGCGAGCAGAGCGGCCCCGCGTGAGCCGAGCGCCCCATCGAAAATTACTTTGATCGTGCGTTGGGTGAAACGGTGATCGAATGCATTTAACGTGGCGCCGTTTTTCAGCAATGCATTTGCCGCTTCGCCCGGACCATAGGCGGCATTGATCATCCGGAGTTTTATTCTTCCGGCTGCATAGGCGCGCCGGATGATCTCCTGATCCGATAATTCGCTTCCGGCGTTTTGAATTTCGCACCAACCGAGTTTCATCTCGCGGTCGATGCCAAGAAGCAGGGCCTGCTCGCGCTCCGCTTCGGTCGGCGGCGGAATATTTTTGGCCACCAAATCCATCGCGTTATCGAGCAGCATTCCATTGGGCTCGCCGTCGGTTTTCAGGATTTGCCCGCCGAACGGATCCGGCGTTTCCTTATCGATGTTAGCAATTTTGAGGGCGGCCGAATTTGCCACGGCGGCGTGACCATCAGCGCGCGTCAGAAAGGCCGGATTGTTGGGAGCGATTTTGTCGAGATCAGCCCGTGTCGGAAACTGCGGTGGTTTCCAGAAGGTCTCGATCCAGCCACGGCCGGTCATCCATTTGCCGGGTTCAGTTTTGGTGACGCGCTCTTTCACCTTTGCTAGGAAATCTTCGAGCGTCTTGCTGCCCTCGAGATTCAAAGTCATTTCGCGCTCGCCGATTCCAAAAATATGACAATGCGAATCGGTAAAACCTGGAGTCACAGTTTTGCCGGCAAGATCAATGATGCGTGGTTTGTCGCTTCGGAGCTTTTGCGCATCAGCATTTGATCCGACGAAAACGATGCGATCGCCATTGACCGCAATTGCCTCGGCGCGTGGTTGCTTTTCGTTAACAGTATAAACGTTGCCGTTAATGAAAATTGTGTCGGCCGCTTCCGCGCCGGCAGGAATCCCGCTCATGAGCAGGAGAATAGCAGCGACAGCTCGCATCACCGGACTGTTTCCGTCATTCCGAACGAAAACGCCAGTCCGGCTTGACGACTCGCCGCGGAGAGCTCGGACCCAGGAATCTCGGTGCGAAGTGTCGCTGCCCCCATCGCGCGTCATCCTGAGCGCAGCGAAGGATCTCACAAAACTCAAGCGCGCTTCCGGACCTTGGGAGATTCCTCGCCGTCTTCGCGGCTCGGAATGACATTTGGGCGGACAAAAATTTCTTTTTGCCAAGCAGTGGCGTGTTTATAGAATCAGCGCACACTAACGTCAGCGAAACCTTCGCCTCGGCAGTGTGCAACCTTAACCCTTTGCTGATCTGAAACCGACACCAGTTTTCGCCAATTCGATAAAGGGAAAAAATTGGCGGAAGCGGAACAGTTGATTTATGGCGAACTTTTTTCCGCGCTGGTCAAATTGGTTGCCGCTCAAACTGGCGATTTGCAGCTTTGTGATCGTGTGCGGTCTGACCGCCGGCACTTGGTACTATGTGACGCCGAAATATACGAAGATCGGTTACGAGCCGATCCAGCCGGTGCCGTTCCCGCATGACATTCACGTGACCCAACTGGGAATGGATTGCCGTTATTGCCACAGCTTCGTGGAAGTAGCAGCGCATTCGAATGTCCCGAATACCCAAACCTGCATGGCTTGTCATCAACAGGTGCAGAAGGATAATCCGAAGCTCGAACCGGTGCGGGCAAGCTGGAAAGCCCAGGACCCGGTGGAATGGGTTTGGATTCATCGGCTGCCGGATTACGTTTTTTACAATCACGCGGCACACGTAAACCGGGGAATCAGTTGCGCGAGTTGTCACGGCCAGGTCAATCACATGCCCGTGATGTACGACTCGAAGCCGATGAGCATGAAATGGTGCCTCGAATGCCACCGGCATCCGGAGAATTTTTTGCGCCCGGAAGATCAGATCACCAATCTTGATTGGAAACCGGAGGATGTGAATCCGGCGGAATTTATCGCCAAGTACGGCAAACCGGCGGGCGTAACGGAAGATTGGTCTAAGAAAACGCACCTGACGCAACAGGAAATCGGCCAAACCTTGAGGGAACGCTGGAACATTCGGACGAGCGAAAATTGTCAGGCGTGCCACCGATGAAGCGCGTGTTTCAACATCCGCCGGAATCCCGCGACAGCGGGAGGCGACGCTATTGGCGGAGCACGGATGAACTGGCCGACACGCCGGAATTCCGCGAGTGGCTGGAGCGCGAATTTCCTTCCAGCGCTGCGCAACTAAACGGAGATGAATGGAGTCGTCGAAGCTTTTTGAAGCTCATGGGCGCGTCCGTTGCGCTCGCCGGATTCGGCGTCAGCAGTTGTCGCCGGCCGGAAATGCACCTGGTGCCGTTCACAAAGACGGTGGAGTGGACCATTCCCGGAAAATTCCTCTACTACAGCACGGCGATGCCGCGGCGAAACGGCGCCATTCCGCTCCTCGTCACAACTGTTGACGGACGTCCGATCAAACTCGACGGCAATCCGCTGCATCCGACGAGCAACGGCGCCAGCGATATTTTCGTCCAAGCTGCGATCAACGAGCTTTACAACCCGCTCCGCGCAAAACGGATCGCAGAAAATGGCCAAACTAAGGGCGTCGCCGATTTTGAAAAATATTTGAACGATCTGCGCGGGAAAATCGGCGACGGCGGAGGGCTGGCCTTCCTCGTTGAAGAAACACATTCGCCCACGCGCGAAAGAATGCGCGGGGAACTGGAGAAAATGTTCCCGCGCATGCGCTGGTGCGTTTACGATCCGTTGCGGAGTGAAGCGCAAAATTTCGCCACCCAAATTAGTTTCGGCGACAATTTACGTCTTGTTCCGCGAATTGAACGCGCTGACGTAATTCTGGCGCTTGATAACGACTTTCTCGATTGCGGTGAAGGCGACATCGCATCGTCGCGGGCGTTCACTTCGCGACGTCGCGTCAGTGCCCCGAAAGATTCGATGAACCGGCTCTATGTAGTCGAGAACCGGTACACGCTCACTGGTGCGATGGCCGACCACAGAATGCGTTTCCCGGCCAGCCAGATTCCGCTGATTGCGCACGCCATTGCGATGAAGGTCGCGACGGCGACCAAAGACGCGGGATTGGGATCGGTCCTCGCTACCTTGCAGGTTCCGGCCGGAGCAGCCGAATTCGACGAGCACTGGGTGGACGAAGCGGTTAAAGATCTGGTGTCGAAACCAGGTGCGGGCCTGGTTCTGGCGGGTTCGCAACAGCCCGTGGTCGTGCAGTTGCTCGTTTATGGAATTAATTCTGCGCTGAAGAATGTCGGCCACACGGTTTTGTTGCGCGAGCTGCCCCGGAATCAGCGTAATAACAGCATTCTCCAACTTGCCGGCGAGATGGTGGCTGGCAGGATCAAACAACTCTTTATTCTCGCCGCTAATCCTGTGTTCAACGCGCCGCGCGCACTTGCATTCGAGCCGTCAAGCAAGACTTGGATCGATTGGCCCGAGCTTCAGAAAAAGGTGCCCGACGTGATCCGGCTCGGTTATTACGAAGATGAGACTTCGCCGTTGAGTCGGTGGAATCTGCCGGCGTCGCATTTCCTTGAATCGTGGGGCGACGCCCTCAGCTCGGAAGGACATCACCTGGCGATTCAGCCGATGATTCTTCCGCTCTTCGGCGGATTTTCCGAGCTCGATCTGCTCAACACGGTGATGGGCAAACCGAAAGTCGAGGGGCCGGAACTGGTGCAGGAAACGTTTCGCCTGACCAAGCCGATCGGCGATCCGGCGACAGCGTGGGCGAAATTTTTGCACGACGGTTTCGCCTCGCACATTGTTTTGCGCGACCAACCGCCTGCATTCAATGGCAATACCGCGGGCGGCATTGCCCACAATCTTTGGAGCGGACCAACCCCGCCGCCGACCCCCGAATCTCCCGAGATCGTGCTGGTGCGCGATTATTCGATCGACGACGGCCGCTACGTAAACAACTCGTGGCTGCAAGAAATGCCCGATCCGATCACGAAGCTGACTTGGGATAACGCGGCGTTGATCAGTCCGCGTTACGCCAAGATGCTCGGCGTCGAGACCGGCGATCTCATTCGCATCGCAGTGAGCGACGCTCCGCCAACGACCCCGCCGCCAGCCGAAGGCCAGGCGGAACCGCCACCGCCGCCCACGGTGCGAGAGGTGGAGATCGCCGTGCTGGTTGCTCCGGGTCACGCCGACAATTCGATCACCATCCCGCTCGGTTACGGTCGCGATAGCCTCAACAGCGTGGGCGAGCGCAGCGGGTTCAACGGCTATTTACTGCGTACGCCGAATAATCCCCATACCATCACGGCCGATGGCAAAGCGGTCGGCAGCGTTACAGTCAAAAAAGTTGGAAAGAAGTATGCGTTTTCGATTACGCAGGACCACTTCAGCATCGAAGGCCGCGGGTTGGTGCGGGAGGCGACGCTGGAGCATTACCGTGAAGACAACGAGTTCGTGAAGAAAATCGCCGGCGACGGGGAGTTACCGGCAAAATTACCGAGTCTCTATACTCATCCGCCGTTGAATGCGGCCCAGCAATGGGGCATGACGATTGATCTGAATACGTGCACTGGGTGCAGCGCGTGTGTCATCGCCTGCCAGGCCGAAAACAACGTGCCGGTCGTGGGCAAACTGCAGGTCGCCCATGGCCGGGCGATGCACTGGATGCGGATTGATCGCTATTTCGCCAGCGAGCATGGGTATGATCAGGACAAGGGCGAACTGCCGGAAGATCCCGAGATGGTGCACGAACCGATGATGTGTCAGCACTGCGAAAATGCGCCGTGCGAAACCGTTTGTCCGGTCAATGCCACCATTCACAGCGAAGACGGGCTGAATGTGATGGCCTACAACCGCTGCGTCGGCACCCGTTATTGCGCGAACAACTGCCCCTTCAAAGTGCGGCGCTTCAACTTTTTCGATTACAACCAGCGTCCGGTAGGCAAGAAGAAAGTCGCCGGCGCTCTCAATATTTATAAGGAATATTTCGCGCCATTTACCGACAAGGGCGCCCCGGATACGATCAAGCTTTCAAAAAATCCGAATGTCACCGTGCGGATGCGCGGGGTGATGGAAAAGTGTACATTTTGCGTGCAGCGCATCGAAGAGGCGAAGATCGCTGCGCACGTGCGCGCGGGTGCTTCTGCCAACGACACTCGCATTCCCCGCGATTCCTTCACCACCGCATGTGCCCAGGCGTGTCCGAACGAAGCCATTGTTTTTGGCGATATTCGCGATCCCGAAAGCAAGGTCTCGAAAATGAAATTGCAGGACCGCAATTATCGTCTGCTCCAGTATCTGAACGTGAACACCCGCGTCAGTTATCTCGCGCGTATTCGCAATCCGAACCCGAAAATGCCGGACGCACACAAGATAGGCATCGCCAGTCCTAACGAGAAAGAGGAGAAAATGTAATGGAGGGCGCAGCGCTAGCACCAGAGATCATCGAGGGCGAAGAGTTAGCGCCGACGGAGAAGCCGCTCACCCGCGTGCCGCTGGTGTTGAACCAGCGCAGCTACGGCTGGATTACCGAGCGCATCGCCGGGGCGGTGGAAAATCGCGCGCCCCGCTGGTGGTGGGTCGCCTTCGCCGTGACCTCCGGAATTGCCGGCTTCGGTCTTTTCTGTCTTGGCTATCAAATTTCGACCGGGGTCGGGACCTGGGGATTGAACCATCCGGTCGGCTGGGCCTGGGACATCAC
>QHPN01000221.1:6553-11831 GCA_003219115.1 Verrucomicrobiota bacterium
CGAAGCGATGACGCTGTTCGCGGTCATTTGCGCTGCCATTTTCCCAGGTATCCACGTCGGGCGCGTTTGGATGGCGTGGTATCTGGCGCCATTGCCGAATAACTACGGGATTTGGCCAAACTTCCGCAGCCCGCTGATGTGGGACGTGTTTGCAGTCTCGACCTACTTCACCGTGTCGGTGTTGTTCTGGTACACCGGCTTAGTTCCTGACCTGGCGACATTGCGCGATCGTGCCACCTCGAAAATTAGAAAATTCCTTTACGGTATTTTCGCGTTGGGTTGGCGCGGATCGAGCCGCCACTGGCGGCATTACGAAATGGCCTATCTTTTGTTAGCAGGCATTTCCACTCCGCTGGTGTTGTCGGTGCACAGCGTTGTCTCCTTCGATTTCGCGACCTCAATTCTGCCGACCTGGCACACCACGATTTTCCCACCGTACTTTGTCGCTGGCGCCATCTTTGGCGGGTTCGCCATGGTGCTGACGTTGATGTTGCCGGCTCGGGCGTTATTCAAACTGCAGGACATCATCACGCTCCAGCACATCGACAAGATGGCGAAGATCATTTTGTTGACCGGCTCGATCGTTTCCTACGCCTACGCGATGGAATTTTTCATCGCCTGGTACAGCGGCAATCAATATGAGCGGTTTGCGTTCTGGAATCGCGTGCTCGGTCCGTACTGGTGGTACTGGTGGGTCGGAATGCTCTTTTGCAACGCGCTTTCGCCGCAGCTGTTTTGGTTCCGCTGGTGTCGCCGCAACGTTTACGTCGTCTATTTCGTCTGCATGTGTGTCAACGCCGGAATGTGGTTTGAGCGTTTCATCATTATCGTCGGCGGATTGCACCGCGATTTTCTGCCGAGCTCATGGGGCTTGTTCATCCCGACCTGGGTGGACATCTGGACGTTCATTGGCACCCACGGAATTTTCCTGTCGCTTTTCCTGCTCTTCATTCGCTTCCTGCCCATGATCGCGATGAGCGAAGTGAAAATTGTTCTGCCGGAATCAGACGTGCATCGGCATCATCCGGTTGCCGCAGGAGGAGGTCAGCACACATGAGGACGCGCTCGCGCATCCGTAGCCGCTTTGCTGTGCGAAGGTATCTATTTAGCGCCAAAAACGCGGCGATTATTAGTAGCCTGGGGGAACGCCCCAGGGATGTGTGCAGTACCAGAACCCCAGCGCTGAAAGCGCGATTCAATTTTTGTCTGATTGAACCTAGACCACGTCCTTTGAGTCGCGCCTTCAGCGCTGATCGCGAATTCCTGACAAGTTCCTGGGGCGTTGCCCCAGGCTGTGATGACACAGCGCCTTTGGCGCTAAACACACGCATGCGAAGCGCCGGTGTTTGTAGCACAGGTGGAGGGCAGCACCGATGATGAGAACGCCCTCCGGTCACAAGGTTTACGCCATCGCAGCGGAATATGGGAGCGCCACGGAACTTTACGAGGCGGCCAAACGCGTGCGTGATGCCGGGTTTAAACGCTGGGACGTTTTCTCGCCCTTCCCGATCCATGGAATGGATGAGGCCATGGGACTCGGCAAATCATGGCTCAGCGCCGTAGTGTTGATCGGCGGTATTACCGGCTTGCTGACCGCCGTTCTCGTCGAGTTTGGTCCTTCCTGGGGACTTTATCCGGTGATCGTGCACGGAAAGCCATTCAATTGGCAAACCGTGCCGGCGTTTTTCCCGATCATGTTCGAGCTGACCGTGCTTTTCGCGGCTTTCTCCGCCTTTTTCGCCTGGCAAATCATGAATGGTCTGCCGCGCTGGCATCATCCCCTTTTTAACTGGGATCGTTTCAGCCGCGTCACCAATGACGGCTTTTTCCTTGCCATCGAGGCGCGCGATCCGCGTTTCAGCGAAACGGAAACGCACGACCTGTTGGTCGTGACCGGCGGGATGCACATTACCATCGTGCACGAGGAGGATTGAAATGCTGCGTGGCTTCCTTCTTATCTTCGTGCTCGCCAGCATTGTCATTGTCGCAATATGCGGTTTCCGCGGAGAACATAGCCCCCGCACGCCATGGGAAATTTTCCCCGATATGGTGCGGCAGCAAAAAGTGCGAGCGCAATCGCCGATCGACTTTTTCGGGGACGGTCGAGGACCGCGTCTTCCGATCGCGAACAC
Source organism: Verrucomicrobiota bacterium (assembly GCA_003219115.1). Taxonomy (GTDB): domain Bacteria; phylum Verrucomicrobiota; class Verrucomicrobiia; order Chthoniobacterales; family UBA10450; genus AV69. The sequence continues at coordinate 8,686 of QHPN01000221.1, forward strand.
GATCCCAATTGGCTACGAAATGCCAAAGCCGCAGCTGAAAACACTGCCAGGAGTTCCACCTACTGCGAACGCGCCGCGGCCAGAACCTGCCAGCAACCGCATCGGCTTCAGTGTCGGCACGGATTATTACAACACCGGCAAGATGGGGAACAATTGGGGCACGGGCATTCCAGTTCCGATCACGGAACAGCTCATGCAGCGGGGGCAGCAACGTTTCAACATCAACTGTTCCGTTTGCCATGGCCTGACCGCAGCCGGCAATGGCGTCGCCAAACTGTATGGCTTGAACACGGTAGCCACTCTGCAGGACGAGCGCATTCGCAAGATGGCTGACGGTGAGATTTTCAACACCGTCACCAACGGTAAGAACACCATGATGTCTTACGGCGGTAACGTGCCGGTGGCAGACCGATGGGCCATCATCGCTTATCTGCGTGCGTTGCAGCGCAGCCAGAATGCCGCCGCTGCTGATGTCCCGCCGGAAGAACTCGCGAAACTCGACAAGGCTGAAGCCAAACCGCCGGAGGCCAAACCCGGAGCAAGCCCGGAGGCACAGAAGAAATGAGCGAACGTTCCCAGGTCATGCCCGCACCCGAGGGTGAGTATTTCGAACCCGCTCGCTTCAGTGGCTTATCACTATTACTCGCTGGCGGCGCCGTCGTCGGGCTTATCCTTTGCCTGTTTGGCGCGCTCAAGGATCAGCCGCAGTTCAGTTTCTCCTGGCTCTTCGCGTTCATTTATTTCTTCACTCTTTGCTGCGGTTGTTTGTTCTGGACAATTGTGCATCACGCCACCGATGCCGAATGGTCGGTGGTCGTGCGGCGGCAACTGGAAAACATCGCGCTGCTTCTCTTCGCGCTGTTTCTATTTGCCATGCCGATCCTCATCCTGCGCCATCATCTTTTCGAATGGATGAACATTCCGCCGGGCAAGGACGCCGTGCTCGACAGTAAACGGCAGTATCTGAACTGGTCGTTCTTTGTCTTCCGCGCCTTTCTCTATTTCATCCTGCTTGGCGGAGTTGCCTTTTTGCTACGCCGTTTTTCTGTCGCCCAGGATCGCGATGGCAATCCACGCTGCACTGTCTGGATGCGCAAAATCGCATTCGCGGGCCTGCCTATCTTCGGGCTGGCCCTGAGCTTTGCCGCCTTCGATTGGTTGATGGGCTTAAACTTCCGCTGGTATTCGACCATGTGGGGCCCGTACATTTTTGCCGGCGCCGCCGGCAGTTCAATGTCGTTGCTCGTGCTGGTGACGACAGCTTTACGTAAGGCCGGCTATCTCAGGGTCGTCACGCTGGAGCATTATCACATCATGGGGAAATGGATGCTGGCCTTCTCCGTTTTCTGGGCCTACATCGGCTTCAGCCAATACATGTTGTATTGGTACGCCAATATTCCGGAAGAGACGCAATACTTCCTCGTCCGGAACACCGAATCGTGGTGGCCGTTAAGCATGCTCCTGGTCATCGGGCGTTTCTTTGGCCCCTTCGCGATTCTGTTGCTCCAGGGAATCAAGAAACGACCAAACCAACTTTGTATCGTCGCCGGATGGATTCTGTTTATGCAGGCGCTCGATATGTATATTATTGTGCTCCCGTCCCTCCACGGCACCGGCGTGCACCTCAGCGTCTGGGATTTCCTTTTGATTGGGAAGACTTCCACTTTTCCGGTGCGTGACCCACGGTTGGTCGAATCACTTCGTTTGAGGAACTGACATGGCCGATGTGACTTCACCGCTAACGGCAGCGCGCCCGCCGATTTCGTTTGGGGCGTGGCTTGGGGTTGTTTTGCTCTTTCTCTTTTTCGGAATTTTCGTGCTTGTGCTCGTGGCCGCCACCCCGCATGGCAACACTTACGAAGAGAAACGCGCAAAAGCGCGGGAGGAAAAATTGAAAACGATACGCGATACCGCGTCCAAGGATTTGAATTCGTACGCCTGGGTGGACAAGGGAAAGGGCGTGGCGCGAATCCCGATCGATCGCGCAATGCAACTTACTCTTCGTGATCTGGCGTCGAAGAAACCGGAGCCGGCAAATCCAATAGCGGCTCCGGCGGAAGCAGCCGCGCCTGCCGCGTCACCACCGGCACCGGCAGTTTCCCCTGAGCCTTCGGTGTCTGGCACGCCGAAGCCAACATCAGTCGCAGGTCCCAGTTCTGAAAATCGCGGGCAGCCCGCGGCAGCTGCGAATCCGCCCAGCGCCTCGCCAGGCACTCAGCCTGGTCCCAGCGCAACACCCGCCGCCTCAGCACCGCCAAGTGGACAACCCGCCGGTTCGCCGATGCCGGAACAAAAGCCGTCCGGAACTCCAGCTCCTGAAAAATCGCCAGCATGACTTTTTGCGAATGAATCCTACCGAAATTCCACTCAAAAGCCCGGGCAGCGTCACCGATTTAAGTATTGGCGACGTCGAGCAAGTGGAACGTGCGCTAATTGACGCTTCCACCCGTGTGCCGGTGTTGATGTTTTACGCGTCCGCCGTCGTCTGGTTGTTGATCGGAACGGTGCTGGCGTTTTTCACCTCGTTCAAACTTCATTCGCCCGATCTGCTTTCGAACGTTTCGTTCCTGACGTGGGGCAGGATTCGACCGGCGCATCTCAACGTCATGCTTTACGGCTGGGCATCGAACGTGGGAATGGGTACGGCCATTTGGTTGATGGCACGGTTGTGCCGTACCACCTTGCGTCATCCACTGTTGCTCGTTACCGGCGGCGGATTTTGGAATCTCGGCGTCCTTCTTGGGATTTGCGGAATTCTGATGGGCGACAGCACCGGCTATCATTGGCTCGAATTCCCTAGCTACGCCGCGTGGACTCTTTTCATTGGCTACTCGCTCATTGCTTCCTGGGCAGTCTTAATGTTCCGGTTTCGTCGCGGCGACCAGACCTATATCACGCAATGGTATCTGCTGGCTGCGTTTCTCTGGTTCCCGTGGATGTATCTGGCTGCGCAAACCATGCTCTTCATCGTCCCGGTGCAGGGCGTTCTCCAGGCGGCAGTCAATTGGTGGTACGCAAACAATCTCCTTTTCCTTTGGTTCGGATCGCTCGCCCTTGGCACCGCTTATTACATGATCCCGAAAGTAATTGGCCGGCCCGTTTACAGTTATCACCTCGCTGCCATCGGCTTTTGGACCTACGCATTC
>QHPN01000222.1 GCA_003219115.1 Verrucomicrobiota bacterium
AATGGGACGACTGCCGACAGAATTTTCGCGTGTGCCTCCTTTTCGCTGATCACGAGGAGACCATTCAATCAGCAATCAACAATCAGCAATTAGCATTTACCATATTGGCAATCGCTGATTACTCGTCATATTCTCGCGCGACCGATTTTGGTGAGGTGGCTGAGTGGTCGAAAGCAGCGCTTTGCTAAAGCGCCGTACCCCAAAAGGGTACCGAGGGTTCGAATCCCTCCCTCACCGCGGCTTTCGTAAGTGGCCTGCTCGAAGCACTTATATGTGAGCTATCGCCCGCGTGCTCGCACCGTTCAGAATCATTATCAGAATAGAAACGCCAAAAACGCCGCTATTGACCCGATTTTTTCGCCGGCGAAACCGGGTTTGAAATTGCCGGCCCCGGTAGGCGACATCGAACCCCCTCCCCCCGGGGGGCCGTCGTCAGCGGGAAACTTCCGTCCATTCGTGATCTCCGTAAGAGATTTTGAACGAACGGACGAAAGGCGCGAAGCGTCCGTCCGAGGAAAACTCGCGTAGGAAAGAGAGATTCCCTACCTCTTTCAGCCGTTCAGCCTTACTTCAAGGTCGGCAGTTTATTAACCGCACGACGCTTGGCGTCATCTTCGATGTGCGTATAAAGCCGCGACAAGCGACCGGATTAGACGGAATAATTCCGCAAACACTAGGCGGATGGAGATGGGATCAGTGCAGATGCCCGTTGTTGGTACTGCGTTACCGTTCGTCAACGTATTGGTTTTGGCACTTACGCTTGTATTTCAGCGCAGCCAGCCCGGGCTGACGAGGGCCTTGACGGCACGAAATAAGGCCCTCGTCCGAGATTTTTATACGACCCTGCTGGTCGGACGCGACGTCGACGCGGCGCCGCGGTTTTTGCGGACGGACTATATTCAGCACAATCCTCAAGTACCGACCGGGCTAAAGGGTTTCATGGACACGTTCCGCGAGCGTTTCGCTCAAAAACTCCCGGCCGACTACAAGCGCGAATTGTTAAATGTCATCGGCGACAACGACATGGTTGTCGTTTACGTGCGCCAGACATGGACCGGCCGTGACGGCCAGCACCACCAAGCCCTCGGGTTCGACATGTTCCGCGTGCAGGACGGTATGATAGCCGAGCATTGGGACGCCGATTGAAGCACCCTAGACCATCGACGATTCTGCCCACATTTACGAAGTCCGCCCGCGCAAAGATCATCGCGGCGTCGATCTAATTTCCGATGCGCTGCCATTTAGTCGGCTGTGCTCACATGGCTTCGCTCGGTGATTGGCGCAAATGAAAGCCGACACGAAAAGCTCATTAAGTTTCTAGTCGGGCTAGCGTGGACAGGTGTCATTGTCTGGTTCACTGCCACAAGCTACCCACATAACCCGCATATCCACGAACTTGGTTTTGTGATTCTGTTTACGAGCGGCGCATTCGGTTGGATGCCGCTTGCGCGATCAGTGTATCCGCAAGCCCCGGAACTCTGGTCGCTTGCCTTGTCCCTGGGTGTGGCGCTCGCCTGCGCAGCCGTTGTCATCATGGTCAGCGAGCAGGGTTTTCCCGCAAGTGGTGCGCTACTCTCTGCTTGGAATACAACCAACATTTCCGCCCCTTTACTGACCTGCGAGGTGCCTTCAAAATTCTTAGAAATCCCTTCGACGAGCCTCGCTTCGAGTAGAACTACCAAGTTATAGGCTGGGTGAAGATTTGCATGCTCGCTCCATCGCGGGTATCGCTCCACGCGGCATGGACTACACCATCGGGTCCGGACACTAGCTGAGTATAGTCGCCAAAGAAACCGCAGCCCGGAAAGCCGATGCAGGGATTAAAAGCCGTGTCGCTGACAGCCACCTGCTTCGGGAATGTTTTGCCGCCGTCGGTGGATTTACCGACGAAATACTGCACTTTGGTGTTGAACGGGTCGTTACGGTTATCATACCAGCCTACGTAGACGCCACCCGGCTTCGCAGTTGCCCAGGCGAAGAAGTGATCTTTGCTGTCATTAAAGGGATCATTGTTGACACGGTTAATGGACGATGCGCCGGTGAGTGTATTGACGACCGCAAGGTAAACGCTGGGAGTACTCTCGGCCCGACCGCCAGTAATCTGATTCGCCGAGAAGGCGCAATAGGCCGTATCACCATGGATTCCGCATCCCGGGGCTACTGCGCCGAAGTCTCGGAAGCCCCACTGGACGTTGTTCAGTCCGTTGTAGGTGAAAGTCGCCACAGGTTTTCCGCTAACCACCCAGTTGCCACCTTTTAGCGTTGATTCCCACATCGTGATAAAGTTGGGATCGGAGAAATCGTCAAAGAAAATGTGTGGCGTGCCATGGCTATCGATGACCATGTCAGAGAACTGCTCCTGTGTGTGCGAGCCACTCACCAACTTCGGGGCCGAGAAGGGCAATCCTGCGCCACGGGCATGCGATTCGAGGATCGCTGAGGAGAACGGAGGAACAGTTGCATCTCCGTCCCCGCAACGCCTATCATTGCAAAAAAATGTGTAATAAACATAGATCGTGCCTTGGTTCGGGCTGCCGGGCACGTTATCGATGGTGATCAGCGGCTTATCGAGCTGGGCGGGACAGTTAGAGCTTGAGCAGCTGAAAAAGCAAGGCTGATCATCGATAACAGTCGGGAGCAGGGAAGTGTAGGTGCCATTAGCAAAGCCTTCGGCTGTCTCGATCTCAGTGTCCAGATTGGCATAATCGGCTGCGAAAATCACGTTGCCCGTAATAGTGGACAGAAAGCTGTGGCCTACCGTGTCAAATGCCACGCCCGGATCACTCTGGAAGGTGAGAGGAATAAAACCGGTGAAGGGGTCAGCTCCTCCCACCATGGAGTCGTCGGTCCAGGTTGCGCCACCCGTCGTTGAGACGTGATAGAACATGTGATCCCAGTTCTCGCGAAAATCATTCGACATCACCACATAGTTGCTCCCGCTCCTGGGATCGACCGCGCCGGCAATTTCGGCTTTCGGCCACGGATTGCGGTCTTGGTTTACTTTAACATTTGTCCCTCCGAGGACGGGCGCGTTGAGCAGGAGCTTCAACGCTTCCGCGTTGCGCTGGAGCTTCAGCGCTTCCTCCTTAGGAATGAAGGCACTATCACGGTCAAACGGCGCCTGATGGTGCGCTTGCATGTATTTTACGAAAGATTCAAGGTTCCTGGGTCGTGGTACTTGAGCACTGACGGGCTGACTCCAAAGTATGATAGCAGGCAGCGCAATGACGGCTGCAAACATTGTCTTAAGGTTGTTTTTCCTAATTTTTAATTTTCCTTTCATAGTTTGTCGTTCCTTTTTCTCTCGGTGGGTCGGGCCCTGCGATTGCGGATCTGAAAGCGGAGAAGAAAACACCGAGAGAGGACTCTCTTACCGTACCCCGGATTGAGATCTATCTTATGGATGTAGAGTAGTGCCCCCATGCCCACGAAGCGCAATAGGACTTTAGTCGTACATCCCACCACAGGCGCGAAACACGCCTTTCCTCGAAATCCATGCTTCGACCGCTAGTTGCGATTCGAGTTCAACAAAAGCGGTCAGCAATTCATCTGCACGCACAACGAACCGCTTTCCATCGCTGCGCTGTGCGTCAGCAATCCAGATCGTGCCCCCGTTGGAATCAATCGCTGAGACATAACCCAAACTCCGACCCGCTTTGCTGAGGTTGTCGGCGATGACTGTTCGCAGTAGACGAGCTTGTTCTCGCTCGCGTTCTTTATTTGAAATCCGCAATCCGAAGTCGAAAATCGGAAATCGCATCGTCCCCGTAGGTCAACGGAAAGAACAAGGGTTTCCTAAGACGAAACTGGCGTTTCATCAGACTTCGTCAGTAGTCGTCTCAACTACGCAAACTAGCTTTTGCTGGTAGCTTGCACTGGAAGCTTTGTCATCTCACGTCATCAGGAGTATGCCCATTTTCATGCAGCCGGGTGACACAACGGGTGACACAAACCCACCACTGTTTTTGTTAGCACCCAGCCCATCACAGCGCACGCGAGCGGCCGTGCAAAACAAATTGTCGCTTTAGCTCAGCGAAGATTATGACGGCACCGTCGCCTTATTTGTCTCCGGTCTTCCGAGCGCCCGACTCGGCGAGTTTCTGAAAGCGCGGATCATTGCGGAGCGGATCGAACATTGGATCGAGGCGGAGCAGCGCAGGAGTAAGCGGCACGTTGGCCGTAGGCACTGCGCCCTCGTACGGGATCAAGAGTAGTTTCTGTAAAGCGGCGATGGCGCGGTCGGGTTCCCCCGTTCCCGCCGCTACCCGGGCCAGAATGTCGATCGAAGCGGGACCCTCCATCGCGTCTTTCTCGATCGGGTTGGCGGCGATGGCGCGTTCAGCCAAAGCCAACGCGGCGGTTTTGTCACCGAGGCCCATATTGGCCAGCGCGAGAAACCCAATGAGGTTATAATTATCCGGCTGTTCTTTGAGGAAAGATTCCAGTTCGCTGCGCGCCTGTCGCCAACTTTCCTGGGCGGCCGCATGGTCGCCGGCGACGTCCTGCGCCCAGCCTAACCAAAAGCGCTGTTCGCCATTGACATAACCCAACGCTGGATCAGGCTTGGCCAGTACTTCCTTTAGCCGAGGGATGGCAGGTTCAGGGCGGCGCTCCAGGATCGCTTGGTAAACGTTTCTCCAGTACACTGTGTACGGATGCAGCTGAGTGAGTAACGCAGCAGCCCGCGGCAAGTCGCCTTCGGCTTGTGCGATAAGTGCCTTTCCCTCGATGGTATCGAGGTCGTCCGGCGTAATATCGAGAACCTGATCATACTTTCGCAGCGCTTCGGGGAACCGGCGAAGACACTTATAGGAACCCGCGTGCTCAACGAGTAGGGAAACGTTGCGCGGATCGAGCCGCTCGGCTTCGTTAAAGTATGACTCGCTCCGGTCCCACTGGCCGCGCCTGCGGGCGACCTTGGCCAGCGATTCAGGAATCCGGCTGCTGTTCGGCAGGAACTGACGCGCTTGCTCAAAGTAACGCAAGGCGGTGTCGTAATCCTTCAGACAAGAGTAGTAGTAATAGCCCTTGGCGAATACAGCTTCGCCGAGATTGGGCTGAAGAGTGAGCGCGGTTTCGGCGGCCTGCCGTGCCTCTTCACGGAGAGCGACCGTTGGTTGAAGATTCGTTGTGACGTAGCCGCGCGCTTCCACAAATGACAGCAGCGCCCAAGCAAGGGCGAACTTCGGATCCAAACGCACCGCTTCCCTGAGATATTTCTGTGCGCCAAGGGCGTTGATGGATGAGTTTGCCGCTTTTAGACTATAAGCCAGGCCACGCAGGTAGGCATCGTAAGCCTCAGGATTGTCCGTCGGTTTGGCGGCAACGATTTGCTCCTCCCGACCGGTGAGCTTCGCCCGCAATTGATCGGCGATGGCTTTGGCCACTTCACTTTCCACCGAGAAAATGTCCGTTAGTTTGCGATCGAAGGTATCGGCCCAAAGATGGGAATGACTGGCCGCTTTGATTAGCTGCACGTTCACGCGCACGCTGTCGCCGCTTTTCTGCACGCTTCCTTCCAGGATGTGGGCGACTCCCAGTTGCCGCGCGATCTCAGGCAGGTTTTCGGGCGCGCTTTTGTAATGCTGCGTCGATGTGCGCGAGATCACCTTCAGGTCAGCGATCTTCGATAAGCGCGTCAGAATCTCGTCCTGGATGCCTTCGGCAAAGTAGGCATCGTCAGAATCGCGATTTCGGTTTTCGAAGGGCATTACGGCGATGCTTTTTTCCGGCACAGCCACAGTCGATCGCACGCGATAACGAGAAAATATTGCGATGCCAGCGACGATTACTGCGAGCGCGAGCAATCCTGCCGTCGTCACCGCCCAGCGCATTCGCGCGCTGTGCTTCTTCATGGCTTGGAACTTTTTTGGCAGTTGCGGATTGCCGACTTCGTCCGTGTAAAGGCTTACGATCGTGACGCGCACTCCATGTTTCACTTCGCACGCGCCAAGGTCGTGCAGGAGGGGTCGCCACTGTTCGTATTCTTCCAGATCCTCGGCGACGTGCTTGGAAAGGAGGATGTGCCGCGCGTCTCCGCAGCTCATCACCCGCTGCGCAATGTTGAGGCCAGCACCGGCGAGATCTGCATGACCGTTCACATCGATCACCCCGCTCACCGGACCGCTGTGCACGCCCATCCGAAGTTGCAGGCGTGGATGTTCTTTAAGGGCGCGACTAATTTCGACTGCGCATTGCGCTGGCGCTTCCTGACTGGTGTAGAAGACCAGTGCCATGCCGTCGCCGGTTGGAATTTTTATCAACCGACCCGCAGCTTCGGCTTTCTGGTATTGATCCGAACCGCGGACGATTGTCGTTAGCTCATCAGCTACTGCCCGCTGCTCGTTAATCGAAAGCTTCGAGTAACCAACAATGTCGATGAACAAGACATGCGCGACCTCAAGCTGAATTTCTTTCTTAACTTCGGCGGCCATGCCCACTCAGCTTAGGCGCTTGGCACAAGCGCCTCTACATCATTCTTTCGGCGCGGCCGACTCGCAGAGTTTTTGAAAGAGCTGATCGAACATGGGATCGAGCCGGAGCGCCTATTGCATCGACATGCATTCGCGCGACACCCCCTCAAGGCCGGACTGCCTGTCGAGCACCTCGTCCTCGTCGCCACATGGCCCAAGTCCGGCAGCCATCTTCGACGACCAGGAAAGGCGCTCGCGTGGGCGGAAGTCGTGACCCGCCTTCGAGGATGCACGTCCCAGCAAACCAGTGCGCCGGTCGGCTTTTGGAATCGAGGCGCCGCGGCGAGGTTTCAGCGCGAGCGGCATAGAGTTTGTCTTATTCATCATTAGTCCCATGCTTCAACAGGAGGTTCACAGATGAAGATTTTTGCTGCAGGGGGAACGGGAGCGATCGGTTGTCCGCTGATCGCGGAATTGCTCGCTAAAGGGCACGCTCTCGTTGCTCTGACCCGTTCTCCAGAAAAAGCTCAGGCTTTGGTTGAACAAGGCATAGAACCCGCAATCGCCATTTCCTCGGATTGTCGGCGACCTTGTGCTGCTTCTTCGAGTTCGTCGGCAATCCGGGAACCGAGCTTCCGATCACTGATGAACGTGCTACGCTTCCACTGAACGCGACGTTGACCGAGCACCGCGGTAAAGCAAGCGGTGTAATATGGCGATCTTGAATCTTTCCAAAGACTGGCCATTGCTATACCTAATTCAGAATCATTTTCAGAATAACGTCAAGAAACTTTACTGACGCCAACATACAAATTACCCAGGTAGATCACGATAACGAAGGAACGAAAAATTGCTCCGGTGCTACCGAGGGTTCGAATCCCTCCCTCACCGTTCCCCTATGAAAAATGGCAACTGATCGAACTAACTTAAAGTAAATCTTAAAGTGAACGGCTGGGACGTTCTCAATACTTTCGTTAGTGCCGGTTCAGCCGGCCACATTGCGCTGCCAGTTGCAAACCCGCCCGCGCGCATAAAAATCGGCAGCAGCAGCAGCGAAAGCGTCAGGACGGTTTGGGCAGGATTGTCGATGGGTTCGAAGCAGCTCATGCTACTACGCAACGCGCGATGCGTTCCGAAGCACAGGAACACAAAAATAAAAGAGCGCGGCTATAACCTTCTTAGCATTCCTTTGGGTCGCTTTAAGGAGGGTAGTCCACAAACGTCGCTAGGTGTCGGGCCCAATTTTTCTGGAAGGCGCAATCCTGAAGCTTCCGCGCTGATTAAATCCATCATCTTATCCGAAACACTCTAAAAATCTGCTGAGGTTACAAAGGGCGCGTACAAAGCATGGCGTCCGCCACGCGCGCGGAATGGTGGGGGCACGTAGAATCTTTATTCGGCGCATCGCCGGACTCCTGTCGACCTCGATTCATTCTACAATCTTCTCGCGTTTTTAGAATCTAACGACAGGTGGAACCGGTTATCGCTTTACTTTAGCTGCGCGTCCGCCAGCCGAGAGCTTTTGTTTGCGGCGCGGTTTGCTCACAGCCGCCGGGAGGCGGGACTCGTTTGGCCCGTGCAGGGTCAGAAGTGATTCCATGAGAGTCTCTTCACTACTAGAGCACAAGCAAAGGACAGCGGCTTCCCGGCAGCCGTCACCCACGACATAGGCGTGCCCCATGTTGGAATCGATGTAGACCGATTCACCGACTTCCAGCGTCAGCGGATCGTAGAACTCGGTATGCAACACCACCCGGCCTTCCAGAACGTAGGTATATTCTTCTCCGGAATGACGGACGAGGTCCCCAAATTCCTCGAGACTTTTTACTCTTAGCCGCGCCAGCACCGGAATCATTCGTTTTCGGCGCAGTTCCGGACAAAGATAATGGTAGTCGTAGTTGCGCGTCTTTACCCGCACCGCGTCAGACAGCCGCCCAATGCTGCGCCGGGCGGTGACGGCGGGCTCGTTATCGCTTTCCGGCTCGGCAAAAAGCTCGGAGACCGGGATCCTTAGACGCTGGCTGACCTGAAGGAGTCTGTCGTAAGTGAGAGTAAGACGATCGTGTTCGACCTTGGCCAGGGTGGAGAGCGGAATTCCGCAACGGTCGCTCATCTGCATAAGCGTCCAACCTTTGCGAACGCGAAGCGAACGCAGCCGCGGGCCGAGCGTGTGAGTTTTAGAATTCATCTCTCCACTGAAACAGCTTTCTCTCCTTGGAGTGGAGCATGCGCGCGCCGATAAATCTTGTCAAAGCGGAGCTCACGCCTGCTCTCTTCGCTTGGCGTAATCCGTCTGCGCTTGACACTTTTTCTAAACGGAGGCCTACTGGCCTGATTAGGACAAATCCGTCTTTACCAAAAATGATTCATATGAACATCCGCTCGATTATCATCCCCGTGACAGCCGCGCTTATTCTCATGCTGCCAGCGCCCGCTCCTGCACAAGTCCCCAGCATCGCGCCTCCGAAAGCGGTTCCTCCAACCGGTGCGCCTGAAACGGGGGCACAGATACCGCAGGTGCCGCCGAGCGGCGCTCACGCACTGACAAAAGAGGACGTTGAAGCCTGGCTCGATGGATTCACTCCTTATGCCTTGCAGCGTGGCGATGTGGCCGGCGCAGTGGTGGTGGTAGTCAAGGATGGACAGGTTCTACTGGCGAAGGGTTACGGGTATGCCGATGTAGCGGCGCGCAAACCGGTCGATCCCGAGCGCACCCTTTTCCGCGCAGGATCCGTTTCCAAGCTATATACCTGGACGGCGGTGATGCAGCTGGTCGAGCAAGGCAAAGTCGACCTCGATACCGACATTAATACTTATCTTGATTTCAAGATTCCGTCGCGCAACGGCAAACCGGTCACATTGCGCAACCTGATGACTCACACGCCGGGCTTCGATGAAACCATTCGCGCTTTGATTTTAAATGATACGCGTTATCTAAAACCGCTGGGCGAGGCGTTGCGCCGATGGGTCCCGCCGCGCGTGACGGATGCTGGCAGCACACCGGCCTATTCCAACTACGGCGCGGCGCTCGCGGGCTACATCGTGGAGCATGTCTCCGGAGAGACTTTCGACAACTACATCGAGCGGCACATTTTCCAACCCCTGGGAATGGAATACGCAACATTTCGTCAGCCGTTGCCGCCGCAACTGGAGCCCTGGATGTCGAAGGGCTACAAGGTCGCTTCAGATGATCCCAAACCTTTTGAGGTAGTCATGATCCCACCGGCGGGTTCGATCTCTATCAGTGGCACGGATATGGGCCGTTTTGCGATTGCGCACCTGCAAAATGGCACCTTCCAATCCAACCGCATTCTCCAGGAGGCGACGGCGGTGCAGATGCATGGAACGCGATCAGTCATCATCCCGCCGCTCAATTCAATGTTGCTCGGTTTTTACGAGAACAACATCAACGGTCATCGCGTTATCACGCACGGAGGGGATACCTCATGGTTCCATTCCGAGCTCAATCTTTTCGTCGACGACGGTGTCGCATTGTACACATCGCTTAACAGTATTGGCAAAGATGGCGCGGCCGGCCCGATCCGCACAATGCTCTTCGAAGAATTTGGCCGTCGTTATTTTCCGGGTCCGTTGCCCGAAGGCCGGGTCGACGCGAAAACCGCGAAGGAACACGCCGGGCTGATGACCGGGCGTTACGTCCTCTCGCGTCGCGCGCACGAGAGTTTCCTTTCCTTGGCAGAACTTATCGGCCAAGTGAAAGTTTTAGCCAACGCCGACGGCACAATCGAGGTGACGCTGCTGACGGGCCCTGGAGAGGCGCCCAAGAAATGGCGAGAGATAGCGCCCTTTGTCTGGCGTAATGTCGACGGAGGCGATCGGTTGGCGGCAAAAGTGGAGAATGGGCGGGTGACACGCTTCGGCGTTGACGAATTTCCATTCATGCTGTTTGAGCCGGTGGAATGGTGGTGGTCGTCGGCCTGGTTGCTGCCGGTATGGATCGCCTCCTTGGTGGTTCTTGCTCTCACTGCACTCGCGTGGCCGGTTTCAGCGCTCGTTCGGCGCCATTACGGCGCCGCTTACGGTCTCACAGGAATAGACGCTCGAGCACATCGCATCGTACGGATTGCGTCGGTGCTGGTGGTTGGCATCGCGATCGCCTGGATAGTCTTCCTGCAGATGATGGAGAATGATTCTGGCAGCTTGACCTCACCGAGTTCTGATATTTTGGTCAGCTTCCTTCGCCTGCTCTCCTTTGCAGTATTCGTGGGCGGAGCCGCCATCGCGCTCTGGAACGCCTGGGCGGTGTTGCGCAGTGGCAGGCGATGGCTGGCAAAAGTCTGGAGCGTGGTGCTGGCGTTGTCCTGCCTGACAGTCCTCTACGTCGGAATCTTGTTTCACCTTGTTGGTTACAGCGCCAACTATTGACCCGCTAGCTTTAGTAGGGAGGGGATCATTGTACCTGAACCGGCGCGCACACAGCACGAAGTCGTGTGAGATTCACAATTCTCCAGTGGGCTCTTGTCGCAATCAGGGTGATCCCCTCTCAAAACCAAATCTATGAGTGTTACCGATTCCCGTGTCCACCTTGAGGTGCGTAATGAGAACCTGCCGCTTAAAGCGCCCTTTCGTATTTCCGGCTACACCTTTCATGATTCTCCGGTCACTCTCGTTACCCTGCGAGATGGTAGCCTAGAAGGCCGTGGCGAAGCGGCCGGCGTTTACTACCTGAACGATACGACCGATCGCATGCTCGCCACGATCGAGGCGCATCGCGACGCGATCGAGTGCGGTCTCACACGCGAGGAGTTGCGATCTCTGCTTCCACCGGGCGGTGCGCGCAATGCTGTTGATTGCGCGTTGTGGGAGCTTGAGTCGCGTCGAGCGCGAACGCCGGTTTGGCAGCTCGCTGGAGTTGAAACGCCGCGCCCATTGCTCACTACCTTTACTGTCAGCGCGAATGGGCCAGCAGCGATGGCTGAAGTTGCTCTAAGCTATACGGGGGCGCGCGCTATCAAGCTCAAGCTCACTGGCGAGCTTGATACGGATATCGAGCGGGTCCACAAAGTACGCGCCACGCGCCCAGATATCTGGCTCGGTGTCGACGCCAATCAGGGTTATAAACGTGACACGCTGGATCGCCTCTTGCCGGAATTGAAAGAGGCGCGTGTTTCTTTGCTCGAGCAGCCTTGCCAACGCGGCGAAGAAGCAGAGCTCGACGGCATCGATCACACCATCCCCATTGCGGCGGACGAGAGCGTTCTAGGTTTGGATGAAGTAGAGGCGCTGGTTGGCCGCTTCAATGTCGTAAATATCAAGTTGGATAAGTGTGGCGGTTTAACCGAAGGCTTGCTGATTGCCGCACGCGCACGCGCCCTTGGCATGCAGGTCATGGTCGGCAACATGATCGGAACCAGTCTGGCAATGGCGCCGGCATTTATCCTTGGCCAGTATTGCGACGTGGTCGATTTGGACGGCCCTATTTTCCTCGTGCGCGATCGCGACCCCGGGGTGACGTAC